>NZ_CP144906.1:930000-1239375 GCF_036699995.1 Clostridium beijerinckii
GGCTAGCGTCGGAAAATGTGAGTAGTGGAGGTAGAGCACTGAATAGGCTAGGGGGCATAGCGCTTACCGAACCTTATCAAACTCCGAATGCCACATACTATCAGTCCGGCAGTCAGACTATGAAAGATAAGTTCCATGGTCAAAAGGGAAACAGCCCAGATCGTCAGCTAAGGTCCCAAAGTGTAAGTTAAGTGGAAAAGGATGTGGGATTTCTAAGACAACTAGGATGTTGGCTTAGAAGCAGCCACTCATTAAAAGAGTGCGTAATAGCTCACTAGTCAAGAGATCCTGCGCCGAAAATGTCCGGGGCTCAAACTTACCACCGAAGCTACGGGTTCACGTTTTACGTGAGCGGTAGAGGAGCGTCGTAATCGGGCTGAAGTCGTACCGTAAGGAGCGGTGGACTGATTACGAGTGAGAATGTTGGCATTAGTAGCGAGATGTAGGCGAGAATCCTACAGGCCGAATATCTAAGGTTTCCTGAGTAAAGTTTGTCTTCTCAGGGTTAGTCGGGACCTAAGGCGAGGCCGAAAGGCGTAGTCGATGGACAATTGGTTGATATTCCAATACCACTATAATCGTTATTATCGATGGTGTGACGGAGAAGGATAGGATGTGCTAGCTATTGGATGCTAGTCTAAGCGTTTAGGGAGTTGGGATTGGCAAATCCGTTCCAACAATTCTGAGGCGTGATGGGGAAGGTTCTACGGAACCGAAGTATCTGATTCCATGCTTCCAAGAAAAGCATCTAGAGAGAGAAGTAGTGCCCGTACCGCAAACCGACACAGGTAGATGAGGAGAGAATCCTAAGGCCGACGGAAGAATTGCAGTTAAGGAACTAGGCAAATTGACCCCGTAACTTCGGGAGAAGGGGTGCCTGAGAAATCAGGCCGCAGAGAATAGGCACAAGCAACTGTTTAACAAAAACACAGGTCTCTGCTAAAGCGAAAGCTGATGTATAGGGGCTGACGCCTGCCCGGTGCTGGAAGGTTAAGGGGAACACTTAGCGAAATATCGCGAAGGTGTGAACTTAAGCCCCAGTAAACGGCGGCCGTAACTATAACGGTCCTAAGGTAGCGAAATTCCTTGTCAGGTAAGTTCTGACCCGCACGAATGGCGTAATGACTTGTGCACTGTCTCAACTGCAAATCCGGCGAAGTTGTAGTGCGAGTGAAGATGCTCGCTACCCGCGATTGGACGGAAAGACCCCGTAGAGCTTTACTGTAGCTTAGCATTGAATTTCGGTATTGTCTGTACAGGATAGGTGGGAGACTGGGAAACTAGGGCGTCAGCCTTGGTGGAGTCGTTGTTGGGATACCACCCTGATAGTATTGAAGTTCTAACTGGATGCCATGAAACTGGTGACAGGACATTGTTAGGTGGGCAGTTTGACTGGGGCGGTCGCCTCCTAAAATGTAACGGAGGCGCCCAAAGGTTCCCTCAGAACGGTCGGAAATCGTTCGAAGAGTGTAAAGGCAGAAGGGAGCCTGACTGCGACACCTACAAGTGGAGCAGGGACGAAAGTCGGGCTTAGTGATCCGGTGGTACCTCGTGGGAGGGCCATCGCTCAACGGATAAAAGCTACCTCGGGGATAACAGGCTGATCTCCCCCAAGAGTTCACATCGACGGGGAGGTTTGGCACCTCGATGTCGGCTCGTCGCATCCTGGGGCTGAAGTAGGTCCCAAGGGTTGGGCTGTTCGCCCATTAAAGCGGCACGCGAGCTGGGTTCAGAACGTCGTGAGACAGTTCGGTCCCTATCCGTCGCGGGCGTAGGAAATTTGAGAGGAGCTGTCCTTAGTACGAGAGGACCGGGATGGACTGACCTATGGTGTACCAGTTGTTTCGCCAGAAGCATAGCTGGGTAGCTAAGTCGGGAAGGGATAAACGCTGAAAGCATCTAAGTGTGAAGCCCACCTCAAGATGAGATTTCCCATAGCATAAGCTAGTAAGACCCCTTGAAGACTACAAGGTTGATAGGTCAGAGGTGTAAGTATGGTAACATATTTAGCTGACTGATACTAATAGGTCGAGGGCTTGACCAATATAGTCAAGTTGTAATATACATTAAAGAAACTGTGTGCAATTTTGAAAGAACAAAGTTTTTTCAAAAAGGAATAATTACAGTAATAGATTAATGTAATTGTAGTATAAGCGTAAACTAAGAGTCTTTTTTCAAAGGAAACTCGACTCACATTCGTTCGCTGAGTACTAATTTACACGAATAAGGAATACAAATCGCAAAAGTGATTTGCATAAGTTCGTTCGACCAAATTATAGATTTGGGAACTCACTTAATCTCGTGATGATGGCATAGAGGTAACACTCCTTCCCATTCCGAACAGGAAAGTTAAGGTCTATAGCGCCGATGGTACTGCATGGGAGACTGTGTGGCAGAGTAGGACGTTGCGAGGTAAGCAAAAAAGATAGTTGTAATAACTATCTTTTTTTATTTATTATCATAAAATATTTTAAATAATTAAATTATTGTATAGAACATTTTAATTGTTCTATATGTCCTGTAACCTTAACCTTCCTATAAATCTTTGATATAATCCCATTTTCATCTATTACGAATGTACTTCTTTCAATACCTATGGATTTCTTCCCAAACATATTTTTTTCCTTTAATACGCCGTAGAGATTACATACCTCCTCTTTTTCATCTGAAAGAAGAATGAAGGGCAATTTATATTTTGCAATAAATTTATCATGAGACGTTAGAGAATCTCTGCTTATACCTAAAATAACAGCATTTTTCATTTCAAAATCATCCAAACCATTTTTAAAATCTTGTGCTTCTTGTGAACAGCCAGGAGTATTATCTTTAGGATAAAAATACAAGATGACTTTTTTATTTAAATAATCACTTAATTTATGTTCTTTTTTATCAGATCCTACTAATGTAAAATCAGGAGCTTTCATTCCTTCTTCTAAAGTTAAACTTTCCATTTTAATACCTCCATGTCTTTTATAATAATTATTATCTATCAAGATTAAATATTTGTAAAGTAGAAAAGAAATATTGCGACTGGGTTTATTTAGAATATATAACTGGGAATTCTAGATAAAATAACTAATTGATAAAAAATAGATGCAAAATTTAAAATACTGTTGACATATATAACAATAAAATGTATACTTTATATCATAGTAAACAACTAAGAATAATATAATATAATAATTTTTATCAAGAAAGGCGGAGGGACTGGCCCTATGATGCCTAGCAACCTGAATTAAAAATCTATTTTAATTTAAGGTGCTAATTCCTGCAGATATTTTATCTGAAAGATAAGAATGTACATATTTTTTTGCTACTTTCTTATCTAGAAAGTAGCTCTTTTATTATCTAAATGTCTAATTATTTGTATATTTCTCTAGGATCGTGATAAAAATCAAATTCAAAGCTAAATATAATATCTAGAAAATTAGGGTAACGTACAAATCATAGTAAATATATTAAAAATAAAAATTATATAAAATGGGGGCAACAAATTATGAGTAATCAAGAAAGAAAATTAAAATTTGAAACACTTCAACTTCATGTAGGGCAAGAACAACCTGATTCAGCAACAGATTCTAGAGCAGTGCCAATTTACCAAACAACTTCATATGTATTTAAAAATTCTGCACATGCAGCAGCAAGATTTGGACTAGCTGATGCTGGAAATATATATGGTCGTTTAACAAATTCAACACAAGATGTTTTTGAAAAACGTGTTGCAGCTTTGGAAGGTGGAGTAGCAGCTCTTGCGGTAGCATCTGGAGCAGCAGCAATAACATATGCATTGCAAAATATAACTAAAGCTGGTGATCACATAGTTGCAGAAAAAACTATATATGGAGGATCTTATAATTTGTTAGCACATACGTTTCCTACAAACGGTGTTACAACAACATTTGTAGATCCATCTGACCTATCAAATTTTGAAAATGCAATTCAAGATAATACCAAAGCAATTTTAATCGAATCACTTGGAAATCCAAACTCAAATATTTTAGATGTTGAAGCATTAGCAGAAATTGCACATAAGCATAAAATACCACTAATAGTGGACAATACATTTGGAACACCATACTTATTTAGACCGATTGAACATGGAGCAGATATAGTTGTTCATTCAGCAACTAAATTTATTGGGGGGCATGGTACATCATTAGGTGGAGTTATTGTGGACTCAGGAAAGTTTGACTGGATAGGTTCAGGAAAGTTCCCACAATTATCAGAAGCAGATCCAAGTTATCATGGAATTAAGTTCGCAGAAGCAGTTGGGGCTGCCGCATATGTGACAAGAATTCGTGCTATTTTATTAAGAGATACGGGTGCATGCATAAGTCCATTTAATGCATTTATATTATTACAAGGTTTAGAAACTCTTTCACTTAGAGTTGAACGTCATGTTGAGAATGCTTTAAAAGTTGTAGAATTTTTAAAGAATCATCCAAAGGTTGAAAGTGTTAATCATCCATCGCTACCAGAGAGCGCTGATAATGCTTTATATAAAAAATATTTCCCTAAGGGAGCAGGTTCTATATTCACATTTGAAATTAAGGGTGGAGCAAAGGAAGCACAGGAATTTATTGATAAACTACAAATATTCTCACTACTTGCAAATGTAGCTGATGTTAAATCATTAGTAATTCACCCAGCTAGTACAACACATTCTCAAATGAATGAAACTGAACTAGCAGAGTCAGGAATTAAACCAAATACAATCCGTCTTTCAATAGGAACAGAACATATTGATGATATAATTTATGACTTATCTCAAGCATTTGAAAGTTAGGAATCATTTAGTTAATAAAAAAAATAATTATTCAACTTAGTTCTAAGAAAAAGTTTTTGGTTAGTTACTTAAGAGGCAGAAGGCAAACAGTCAATATGAGAGTTTGCCTTCTATTTTTCTTTGGAGTGATAAATTCATGATAGTAATTAATATGGTGTAAAATACAATATTATGAGAACAATATAGAATTATTAGTTATAATTTAAATGTTTTATTCTATAGTCGCTAGGATACACACCTACATTAGATTTAAATACTCTGCTAAAATAGAAGGCATCTTTATAACCAATTAATTCACCCACCTTTTTTATTTCCAAGTCAGGCTGATTAATTAAAAGCTGTTTGGCTTCATTAATGCGAATTCTAGTTATATATTTTATAGGAGTTACTCCAGTATATTTTTTAAAAATCTTACTTATATATTCATTTGTAAATCCAAATTTCTCAGAAATTTCAGTTATTGATGTTACGGAGGCATAGTTGCTAAGCAAATAATTTTCAAGTAGTTGGCTTAAGCTTTCGGGTTTCAGGCTGTGATGATCAATTGAAAATGAAGAGAATTCTTTATTTTCAGATTCAAGCATAACAAGAATGCTTTGTAAAGCAGTGCTAAGTTCCTCTATTTTTACTGGTTTTAATAAAAAATCTTTTACACCATATTTTAATGCAGTCTGAGCATATTTAAAATCATTGTATCCACTTAATACTATAGTCTTTATATGAGGATGATTTTTGTAGAGATATTTAATTAATTCTAATCCATCGTATTGAGGCATTCTTATATCAGTAATAACTAGAGATGGACATTGTTGTTCTATGAGAGGAATGGCAATTTCTCCATTGCTAGCTTCACCTACTAATTCAAAAGGAATAGATAAAGAATTAATTTTTTTTATTATATTTTGTCTTATAAGATGTTCATCTTCAACAACAATAAGTTTATAGGTGTGTGTATTGTTCATAAAAATCCTCCTTATTTAGATGTACGGGCCCACCGATTATAAAAATTGTTTTATTTTTTTGAGAATTATCAATCGAAAATATAGCTTCAGTACCATATAAAAGTTGTAATCTTAGATATACATTTTTAAGTCCCATTCCACCAATTCCTAATGATTTTAGTTCTTTAGTTCTGTTTAAATTATAGAGATTAGATAATAATTTCTCTTTATCTTGATCACTTAAACAACCACCATTATCTTCGATATATATAAGCCACTTTTGATCATTTGTTATAGAAGATTTGATATCTAAAATCCAAGGTGGTGAGGAGCTAAATCCATATTTAAAAGCATTTTCTACTATAGGTTGTATTATTAGTTTAGGAATTAAAATGTTCTTTGTTGATTCATCAATATTTGAAGTATAAATAAAGTCACTTCCATATCGCATTTTCATACATTCAATGTACTTTTCCGTATATGATATTTCTAAAGATAAAGGAACAGCAGTTTCATCGCATGTTGTAATATAACGGAAATAATCACACAATGCATGGCATATATTAATTATTTCGTTATTCATATCTTCTTCAGCCATGATACTTATATTTGTTAAACTGTTATATAAAAAGTGTGGATTAATAAGAGATTGGGTCGCTTGTAGTTTTGCACGAGTTTCTTCTGATTTTAATAATAAAATTTCATGAGAAGAATCTCTTAATTTTTCATACATATCACAAAACGATTGATAGAGCTCAGAAATTTCAAGTATATTACTATTAATTGGAACCAATAGAGTTTCATTTTCATTTAATACTCTGTCTATAGTTACCATCTTTGTAGAATTGGTTAAAGTACTTAAAGGTTGAGTTAATCTACTTGAAATCATAAAACACAAAAATAGTGTAAAAATGATTGAAATTATAGCTATAATAATAAAACCTTCTTTAAAAGAGTGCAAGGATCTGAAAACAACTTCCTTAGGTTCAACAGCAATGATTGTCCAATTATATGAATCGACTTTTTGATACGACATCAGCACATCATGCTTGCTATCTATATTAATAAAATACCCAACTGATGGACTTAAATTGTGTTCTTGTATAGTATTAGTATAATTTATATTATCTTCTGGGGCAGATGAATAGGGGTAAACTAACTCATTATGTTCATTATATATATAGAATGATGTTGAAGGGTTTTTTTGCTTTAACTCTGAAATTAGAGAGAATATAGTGTTGCAATCTTGTACTACTTCAACAATACCTTCTGGTTCATTATTTCGATTAAAGAATACACGTGAAAGTGAAAGATAATGGTGGTTTGACATATTTTCAATTTTAATAGGAGAGTATGATAATTTATCAGTAAGAAAAATATTTTTTTCACCATTTTTATCTAATGTATCCTTATACCATGGTACAGTATTCAAATCCACATTGATTACTCCTTGAAAGAAACCTGATCCTATACATATTCCATTTTGTGTATAAAGATTAACTTGGCTGGCAGATTGAAAGGGTCCGATTATAGCAGTAATAATATCATATATAGCTAAAAAGTTTTCTCTAGATTGGGTAAAATGTTCGAGATTTATTGTATCTGTGTTATTATGCGTAAAACTAGTAAAATTCTTTTTTATAGCATTCGAGTAGACAATATTCATGGATATTGTGGACATATTATTTAATTCGGTTGATACTGATTTATGAATAGAGGCACTGATAGTTTCAGATTTTGTTTTTGCTGTTTTATAAATATTATCACTATAAAAGTAATAAAAACAAAGAAAGAATAAAAACAATAATAAGGCTACTAGTAACCCATAAATAGAAAATAAGTATGTCTTTTGAGAATAACGTAATTTATAATTCATTATAATCCTCCTCTCCAAAACACATTATATAATAATGTTCAAAAAAGTGCAAAACGGAGTTCTTTTTTATCTATGTCTAATTAATATACTTAGTGATATTATAAGCATGTAGCCAATGTAAAGCATATCAGAAATGTGCACTAAATATTTATATTAATGGGGGTATAGTTAATGAGTAAACGTTTATTAAAATTAGTCAGTACGGTTTGTATGACAGTATTGATAGGGAGTGCTTTTGTAGGGTGTGGAAGCAGCAGTGGAGATGGAAGTAAAAGTGCATCGGGAAGTGGAGATTCAGTTACATTAACATTTGGATCTCATCAATCTGGTCTTCCAACATCTGGAGTTGTACAGGATTTGGCAAAGGATTTTGAAAAAGAAACAGGAATTAAAATTGATTTTCAAATTTCTCCAGATGCTCAATGGCGTGATTTACTTAAAGTAAAGTTGGATTCTGGTGAAGCACCAGATATTTTCTGCGCGGATGCCGATCCTTTAAATCTAGTAACAAGAGTTAATCCTGAAAAATATGTATTAGATGTATCAAGTGAAGAATGGGTAAAGAGAATGGACCCTAATGTTCTTCCTTCAATCTCATACAATAGCAAAGTTTATGGCATTACCTTCCCAGGTAAAAAAATGTATTTCTATGTTTACAATAAAGAGATATTTGAAAAATTAGGTTTGAAAATACCAACTAATTATCAAGAATTCAAAAATGTATGTCAAAAAATAAAAGATTCAGGAGTTACTCCAATTTATGAAGGAACTCAAAATGGATGGCATCAAGTGCTTCCATTATTTGAAACAGGAGCAATGTATCAACAAAAGCATCCAGACTTATATAATAAGCTTAATAAAAATGAAGTTGATTTAGATTCTATACCTGAATTACAAACTATAATCAATGAATTAAAAGAATGTGCTGATTTAGGGTTTTATGGAGATAATTACTTAAGTAATTCAGTAGAAAATGCAAAAGAAGCAATGGCAAAAGGAAAAGCTGCAATGTTTATAGCAGAATCAGCATGGAGAAATGAAGTGAAGTCGGATTTCCCTGATTTTGACGTTAATAAGTTAGGTATATTTGCAATGCCTTGGGGAGATAACCAAACAATTGGTGTGAATCCTGCAAGTAATGCATATTTTATAAATAAAAATGGAAAGCATGTAGAAGAAGCAAAGAAATTCTTTGATTTCCTAGCAAGACCTGAGAATTTACAAAAGCGTTTAGATGGACAACCAGGATTATCAGAATTATGCTGGCCTGAAGTAAAATCAAAATATTCAAAAGAGGACCAAGCATACATTGATTCATTGCAAAAAGGAATGGTTATGCAAGCTGGTGTTAAATATATTGACAGCCAATGGATGGATATTGGAAAAGACTTAGAGGCTATGTATAGTGGTTCATCAACTCCAAAGCAAGTATTAGAAACAATTATGAATAGAAGAACAGAACAAGCTAAATTGCAAAAAGATCCTGATTGGGATAAATAATTACGGTTATATGAAAATAAGGTTTCTCCTTTTGAAACCTTATTTTATTAAAATGGAGGGATTTGAATGGACAGAAAAAAATTATATCCGTGGTACTTTACAAGCGGGGCTCTATTAATATTTTTCTTACTTTGCTTTTTACCAGGAATTATAGGTATATTTTATTCATTTACAGATTGGAACAATTTTACCGACAAGATCAATTTCATAGGATTCAAAAATTATGCTGAAGTATTTAAGGGGAAACCGGAATACCGTGCATATTTGTGGAATACGGTATTATTTACTACAGTTACAACAATCATGAAAACTGTAGTTGGGCTAGCTTTAGCTCTACTATTAACACAAAAATTTATCAAACTAAAAAACTTTCATAGAATGGTTATCTTTTCTCCTCAAGTAATGTCTTATTTAGTAGTAGGACTTGTTTTCAAAAGTATGCTACATCCAGATACAGGATTTGTAAATAATTTTCTTAAATCTGTAGGAATGGATTTCTTGGCTATGAACTGGCTGACTGATTTAAAAATTGTTTTTGCAACTGTCATGTCTGTAGATACTTGGAAAGGTATGGGGTACATAATGGTTGTAATTATTGCAGGATTGATGTCTATTTCTCCTGATTATTATGAAGCGGCAAATATTGATGGTGCTAGTTTCTGGCAAAAGTTCCGTTTAATAACCTTGCCATTATTAAAACCAATTATTATAAATGTAACAATATTAAATGTAACATATGGATTTAGAGTATTTGATATGATTTATTCATTAACAAATGGAGGGCCAGGTAATGCAACAGGGGTAATTAACACAGCAGTGTATAAGGAATTTTCTAAAGGAAATTATGCAATGGGTACTACATTATCGAGTATATTATTCTTTGGATTATTGCTATTAGTATATTTCATTATTAAATCCATGGAAAATAAGGAGGTAGATGCATAATGGTCACTTTAAAGAAGTCAATTGGAAGTGTAGCAGCCAATATAGTAACAATTTTTATAAGTTTATTAGTACTAATACCAATGGTAGTTTTATTTCTTAATTCTTTTAAGACTCAAGGTGAATCCAATAAAATGTCCCTTTCTCTGCCTAAAGAATGGGTATTTGCAAACTATAAAACAGTAATAGAACAGGGAAAATTGGTCTCATCGTTTTTTAACAGCCTTTTATATGCTACTTGTAGTGTTTTAATAATTGTAATTGTAGTAGCAGCAGCAGCGTTTGTTATTGCAAGAAATCGTAAAGGTATTAATAATTTTATATACTACTTTATCCTTTCGGGTATAGCTATACCTATTAACAATGTTGCGTTAATGAAAGTTTTGCAAGCATTAAATCTTGTAAATACCAGGTTAGGTATTATTCTTGTTTATGCAGCAATAAACATTCCTCTTAGCCTATTTTTATCATATGGATTTATCTCAACAATACCTAGAGAGATTGATGAAGCAGCTGTTATTGATGGATGTGGACCAATTAGATTATTTATAAAAATAATACTTCCATTATTAAAACCCATTATTTCAACTTTATTTGTTTTGAATTTTATGGTTGTTTGGAATGACTTTACAATGCCTTTATATTATTTAAATAATTCTGCAAAATGGCCAATGACATTAGCTGTTTATAATTTCTTCGGAGCATTTGAAAATTCATGGAATTTAGTTAGTGCTGATATAATACTAACATTGTTACCTGTATTAGTTATATTTATATTAGGGCAAAAGTATATTGTTGGTGGTGTTTCAGCAGGGTCTGTAAAAGGCTAATAGAACAGGAATGTTATAGTTAGATAATTTAGCATAGTTTAAATAGAAAGAATAAATAAAAGAATAGAATTTATAAAGTTCCTAAAGACGAAAGCTTATTTTAGGAAACAGAGTAGGAGCGTGTATTAATATGAAATTTAGCAATGGATGCTGGCTAGACAAGCCAGGATATCAGATGTTTAGCCCTCAAGAAGTTTATAGTACTAAAATAGAAGAGGATGTTGTAACTCTTTATGCACCATGTAATAAGATAAACCAACGAGGAGATACATTAAAAGGGCCAGTTATAACATATAAAATCTCTTCGCCAATGAAAAATGTAATAAGAGTTAGAGCATATCATTTTATGGGACAACAAAAAAAGTCTCCAAACTTTGAAATTTATAAAGATGAGGAGGTTAATATTTTAATAGAAGAAAATGAAAAAAATATAATATTTAAATCAGGAGATCTTAAAGCTGTAATAGATAAAGATGTATTTCAAATGAGATTTTATAGAGGGGATAAAAAGTTAACGTCTAGTATGCCAAGAGGACTAGCATATGTTAATACTGCTGAAGAAAGAGTCTTTATGAAGGTTCCAGAAGAAGGAATCTTCATGAAGGAAGAATTACAATTATCTGTAGGGGAATTGGTTTATGGACTTGGAGAAAGGTTTACTCCTCTAGTAAAGAATGGCCAAAGCATAGATATATGGAATGAAGATGGAGGAACAAGTACAGAGCAGTCATATAAAAACATACCATTTTATATTACTAATAAAGGATATGGAGTATTTGTAAATCATCCTGAAAGGGTATCTTTTGAAGTTGGTTCAGAAAAAGTCACTAAAGTTCAATTCAGTGTTCCAGGAGAATATCTAGATTACTTTATAATTGGTGGAGAATCAATGAAAGAAGTAGTTGAAAATTATACAACACTAACAGGTAAACCAGCACTTCCACCAGCGTGGTCATTTGGATTATGGTTAACAACATCTTTCACTACAAATTATGATGAAGAAACGGTTAATAGTTTTGTTGATGGCATGGCGGATAGAGATCTGCCACTTAGAGTATTTCACTTTGATTGCTTTTGGATGAAAGATTTTAATTGGTGTAATTTTGAATGGGATAGCAGAGTATTCCCAGATCCAAAGGGAATGCTTACAAGATTAAAGGAAAAAGGATTAAAAATATGTGTTTGGATAAATCCATATATTGCTCAAGAGTCAAAGTTATTTGATGAAGGCATGGAACACGGATATTTGATAAAAAAACCTAATGGTGATGTGTGGCAATGGGATTTATGGCAGCCTGCAATGGGAATTGTAGATTTTACAAATCCAGATGCATGCAAATGGTATTCAGGTAAGCTTAAAGAATTAATTGATATGGGAGTAGACTGCTTTAAGACTGATTTTGGTGAACGTATACCAACAGAGGTTAAATATTTCGATGGATCAGATCCATATAAAATGCACAATTATTATACTCAAATATATAATAAGGTGGTATTTGAGACTTTAAAAGAAAATTTAGGAGACGATGAGGCAGCAGTATTTGCAAGATCAGCTACTGTTGGAGGACAACAATTCCCAGTACATTGGGGAGGAGACTGTGAAGCGAACTATGAATCAATGGCAGAAAGTTTAAGAGGTGGATTATCTCTTTGCATGTCGGGCTTTGGATTCTGGAGCCACGATATAGGAGGTTTTGAGAGTACTGCAACAGCTGATGTATATAAGAGATGGGTTGCCTTTGGATTATTATCTTCCCATAGCAGGTTACATGGAAGCAGTTCGTATAGAGTACCATGGCTTTATGATGAAGAAGCTTGTGATGTAGTTAGATTTTTTACTAAGCTTAAGTGCAGCATAATGCCATATTTATATAACATAGCTAATGATGCATCAAAAAGAGGGATACCAACTATGAGAGCTATGATGTTAGAATTCCAAGGTGATTTAGCTTGTAATTACCTGGATAAACAATATATGCTTGGAGATTCTATCTTAGTTGCACCTATCTTTAATGAAGAAGGAGAAGCAAATTACTATTTACCAGAAGGAATGTGGACTAACTTCATAAGCGGAAAGAAATATAAGGGTGGAAGATGGATTAGAGAAAGACATGATTACTTAAGTGTACCTATGATGGTTAAAGAAAATAGTTTGATTGCCGTTGGAAATGAAAGTTCTAAGCCGGACTACAATTATAGAGATAATGTATCAATTTTGGCCTACGAATTGAAAGAAAATAAGAAAACAGTCACAAGTGTCGTAGACATGAAAGGTAACAAAGTTCTTGAAGTGGAAGTCACCAAAAATGAAAAAAATATTATTATTGAATCTAAAGGTACTGAAGGAGAATGGTCTTTAGTGCTAAAGAAATTTTCTAATATAGAAAATGTTGATAATGGAGTACTTATTCAGCAAGGAGAGGATACAATAATTAAATTTACAGATGGAAATTGCAAATGTAATTGTAAAATAGAGTTTAGCATGTAACAATTTTAATATAAAGCGCATGTAGTATATGTAAGAATCTAGAAGGTAAACTAAATTTATTATTAGTTAACTTCTAGATTTTTATTATATAATGAATATTTTATAACCTATAATTGATATTATAATGGTATATAATAAAATTAGGAAAAAATATAAATGCAGACTTGGAGTGAATATTTATGGAATTAAATTGGAGTTTAAAAGAAGTATATCCATCTTTTGATAGTGATGAATTTAAACAAGACTTAAATAAATTAACAGATATTATTGAAGAAATCAATAAATGGGCATTAGAAGCTACTAAAAATAAAGATAACTTAGTAGAAAAATTAGAAGAATATATAAATAAATTTACAAAAGTAACAGACTTATCTAGTAGAATTAGTATTTTTATAAATCTAAGCTTAAGCGTAAATACAAAGGATAAGAATGCATTGAGGTATTCAGATATTTTAGAAAAGAAATTAACAAATCTAATTGGAAGTTCAGTTAAATTTGAAAGATATATTAGTAGCATAGATGGTCTGGATGAAATAATAAGTAAGTCTAAACTACTTAAGGAACATGAATTTATGTTAAAAAATATAGTTGAACAAAGTCAATATTTGCTCAGTGATAAGGAGGAAAGTATAATTGCTAATATGAAAAATACAGGCTCAAATGCCTGGGTGAAACTTAAGGACAATTTGATTTCCACATTATTAGTAGAAATTGAAGAAGATAATGAAATTAAGCAGATACCATTAACAATGGTTTTAAATATGGCCTATGATAAGGATGCAACTGTAAGAAAAAAAGCATATGAAGCAGAAATAAAATCTTATAAAAAAGTAGAAGAAGGTGTAGCTGCAGCATTAAATGGAATAAAGGGTGAAGTGTTAACAGTTTGTGATTTTAGGGGATATAAATCTCCACTTGAAAAGACACTCATGGATTCAAGAATGAGTGAAGAGTCTTTAGAGGCAATGTTTTTAGCTATGAAAGAAAGCCTTCCGGTATTTAGAAAATACTTGAGAAGAAAAGGTGAAATGTTAGGTCATAAAAACGGACTACCATTTTATGATTTATATGCACCTGTTTGTGAAGCAGATATGAAGTTTACATACGAAGAAGGTACTAAATTTGTTGAAAAAAACTTCAGAACATTTAGTGACAACCTAGGAGATTTTGCAAGGAAAGCAATTGATAATCATTGGATAGATGTGAAACCAAAGGAAGGAAAGGTAGGTGGGGCTTTTTGCGAGAATCTACATTTCAATGGAGAGAGTAGAATACTCCTAAACTATGGGGATAATTTTGGAGATGTAGTAACTCTTGCCCATGAATTAGGTCACGGTTTTCACGGAGAGTGTTTAAATAATGAGACTACGTTAAATTCAGATTATCCAATGCCGATAGCAGAAACAGCATCTACATTTTGTGAAACAATAATAAAAAAGGCAGCAATAAAAGATGCTCCTAAGAATGAAGCTTTAGCAATCCTTGAAACTGAAATTAGCGATTGCACCCAAGTTATTGTTGATATATACTCTAGATTCCTATTTGAAAAATCATTTTTCGAAGCTAGAAAAGGAAGTTCTCTAAATGTTGAGGAAATAAAGGATCTTATGCTGAATGCTCAAAGAGAAGCATATGGAGATGGATTAGACCCTGATTTTTTACACCCATACATGTGGACTTGGAAACCTCATTATTATGATGCAGAGTATAATTATTATAATTTTCCTTATGCGTTTGGACTATTATTTGCAAAAGGATTATATGCTGAATATTTAAAAAAAGGAAGAGCTTTTTCAAAGGATTATGAAAAATTGCTTTCAATCACAGGAAAAAATAAAATAGCCGATGTAGCAAAAGTTATGGGCATAGATATAAATGATACAGAATTCTGGAGAAATTCTTTAAAAACTATAGAAGATGATATAGAAGAATTTATAGACCTTAGCAATAGATAAAAGAAGGTTTGTGAAATTATCCATCAAATAAATATATATTTATTTGATGGATAATAGATATAGTAGGGGTAGAGGAGTAATTTTAGATGAAGATATTTTATAATACATCGACTGGTAACTCATTGTATGTAGCAAAAATGATAAAAGAAAGTTTTAAAGATTGCGAATTAGTATCTATGAGTAGGGCGTTAAAAGAAAATAAGTTTGATATTTGTGAAGATATTATTGGATTTATATATCCAATTCACTGTTCAGGACTACCGATTGTGGTTAATGAATTTATCTCAAAGTTAAAGATAAATCAAGATGCATATATTTTTGCAATTGGAGTTTCAGGAGGAGGAGGAGCAAATACTAGCTTTATTCAAATTAATAAATTATTAAAAAGTAATGTTAAAATAAGTAATTATTGTACCATTAGGTATATTTCTAATTATATGCGAGCTAGTAGAAATCCTACTAAAGCTAGAGCTGAGGAAACTATAAAAGAAAATGAAAGTAAGATAGTCGATTTTATAGAGTCAGTGAAGAGAAGAGATACTAAAGAAATTAACTTTAAAGCTGGAATTGGAAATTTAGCATATAAGATATGGAAAGATTTTTATAAAAATAAAGACAAAAACTTTAATGTAAATGAGAAATGTATTAGCTGCAATATGTGCAAGAAAGTTTGTCCTGTAGATAATATTTTGATGGAAAATAATAGACCAAAATGGTTAGGAAAATGCACAGACTGTATGGCTTGTATAAATATATGCCCTAAAGAAGCAATAAATATAGGAAAGTCTACAATTAAAAAGAACAGATATTTAAATCCATATATAAAGAGAGAGGAATTAATATAGAGATATAAGATAAAAAAATAATCTTGATAAAATATCTTTAGTATAAAACAAGGGCTATACTTTATGTCCTTTGAATCACATTAAATATTATAAAGTACAAAAAAATAATATAAAAAAATCCCAAAAACGATAACATAAATGTAATAATATGGTAAAATGTTTGTATAAATAATATATGAATGGGGTTGTCAAGTAATGGGTTTTTTTAAAAAAGATGATATTCAAGAAAAAGAAGTTCAAGTAACTAATGAAACTAAAATTGAAAATTTAGGGATTGATAAAAGAATTTCTAAAAAGAAAAATTTATCGCTTTTTGATGTAGATACGATTCAGTATGTAATTAAAAATTTTCCATCCATGTCCATTGAAATTCAAAGTGGTCTGAGCAACTTGGCAAGCATACTAGAAAATACAATAGACCACATTGAAGATAAATCAAGTGAAATAATTAAAAAAGATAGAGATTTTAAATTAAGTAAAGCTCATAGAGATACGTCTATAGCTATATATAGTGTTGTTGAAAACATAAATGAATATGTTAAATGGATGCAAGATGAATATGAGAAAAATATACAATCTGATAAAGAAAGTATTTGTAAGGTTAGCAAGGATTTAATAGAAATTAAGAAAGAAGCGTCTATAGATAAAGAAAAACAAGAATTAAAAAATTTCTTAATTAATGAAGATGCTATTGAAATATATAAAGATTTTTCATTAAAAGAACCTAAAGCAATAAAGTTGGATAGTAATGTTATAGAAGTTGAAAATTGGGACGACTTACTTGTTAAAACAGCTGAGGTACTTACAAAACAGTATAAAAAAAATAAAAATAGTAATAAATCTATGAAGCAAATTAAACCAGTTGAAAAAAAATCTCCACAAAATTCTTTTAGGGATACTGTTATAGATATGTTAACAGAATATAAGATAAATTTTGATGAATTTAAAGTTATAGTGAAGTGAGATATGTAGAGTAATTCTTGTATTTCAAATAAATCAGCTTACGTGTAAAGAAATATTTGCATTTTAAGCTGATTTTTTATATAGTTAAATAATAATAAAAATATTGACAATGAATATTATAAAAAGTACAATATGATTATAAAAGATTGAGTTAAATTTAATTTATAAAAATTTAATTTTTGTTATGAATAGTAAATATAAAAAAAGTTTAAAATAGCTAGAGATATGTTTAAAAAAGCTTTAGTTTAATTTATAAGATGGAGGAATAAAGTATGAAAATAGTAGATACTAATGAATTTAAAAATGAAATAGAGAGTGGAGTTACAGTTGTAGATTTCTTTGCAACTTGGTGTGGACCTTGTAAAATGTTATCTCCAGTGCTTGAAGGATTAGCAGGCGAAATGGAAGGAAAGGCTAAATTTATTAAAGTTGATATAGATCAAAGTTTAGACTTAGCAAATGAGTTTCAAATTTCAAGCGTTCCAACAATGATAATATTCAAAGATGGACAAAAAGCAGAGCAACTTATAGGATTTTTACCAAAAGAAAAAATTCAACAAGCAATTGAAAGTAATCTATAAAATATTTTCTACATTAAAAAACATAGTGCAATATTAAAATGTACTATGTTTTAATTTTAAAAAAATAAGTTGAGTAAAATTTAATTTTATAAAGTTTACTTTTTAAGCATAATTATGTAAGGAGAGATAATCATGAATTTTTATAGTTTTTCTGCAAATAAAATGAATGGTCAAGAAGTAAAAATGGAAGAATATAAAGGAAAAGTAGTTTTAATAGTAAATACTGCGAGTAAGTGTGGATTTACACCACAATTTGAAGAGTTAGAAGATATTTATAAGGAATATAAAGATCAGGGATTAGAAATATTAGGTTTTCCATGCAATCAGTTTGCTAAACAAGATCCATCTAGCAATGAGGAAATAAATTCGTTTTGCAAATTAAATTATGGAGTTACTTTCACTATGTTTGAGAAAATTGATGTAAATGGAACCAGTGCACATCCGCTATATGAATTCTTGAAAAATAAAAAAAGAGGATTCTTTAATAAGGAGATAAAATGGAATTTTACTAAGTTTTTAGTTAATAAAGATGGAGAAGTTATAGGGAGATATTCTCCAACAACAAAGCCATTAAAAATTAAAGAAGATATTATAAATTTGTTAAATGCTTAAATTATTTCATTTTTGAAATAGACATTAAGTGGTGCAGAAGATATATTATAATTATATAGTTTAAATAAGATAGTTTATAATAGAAATAGGTTTATAATTAAATGTACGTAAATGGAGGAAAAAAAGATGAGCGAAAGATATGATATAGCAATAATAGGAAGTGGACCTGCAGGTTTGTCAGCTGCATTGAATGCAAGAATAAGAAAAAAGAATTTTATAATATTTGGGAATAAGGAACTTACTAGTAAGCTTGCAAAAGCTCATGAAATAAATAATTATCTAGGTTTTTATAAAAAAAGCGGTAAAGAATTGCAAGAAGAGTTTAATAAACATTTAGAAGAAATGGATATAAATATAACTGAAGAGCGAATTAATAATGTATATGCAATGGGAGACTATTTTGCTTTAATGGTAAATGAAAAAATGTATGAAGCTACATCGGTAATATTAGCAACAGGTGTTGAGTATGGAAAATTATTTGACGGAGAAGAAAGACTTCTTGGAAAAGGAGTAGGATATTGTGCAACTTGTGATGCCCCGTTATATAGAGGAAAAGTAGTTACAATAGTTTCTTATAATAAGCATGAGGAAGAAGAGGCTAATTTTATTGCATCAATAGCATCTAAAGTAAATTACATTCCTATGTATAAGGAAAAAGTTGAGGTAGATCCTTCTATAGAAATTATAAATGATACACCAGTTGGAATTATAGGAGAGGATAAAGTAAGCAAGCTGAAGTTAAAGAATTCAGAAATTGAAACAGATGGTATTTTTATACTTAGAGATAGTATTTCTCCAGGGCAATTAGTACCAGGATTAAAGATAGTTGATAACCATATTGAGGTAGATAGATTAATGAGAACGAGTATTAAAGGATGTTTCGCAGCTGGCGATATTGTTGGAAAGCCATATCAATATATAAAGTCAGCTGGAGAAGGCAATATAGCAGCTTTATCGGCAGTAAGTTATGTAGATTCTGTTTCTAAAAAATAGTAAAGTTATAGAAATAAGAGATGTTATCTATAATATTGCATCTAACTAAGCTTTATGTATTGGACGAAAAGTGCTATATTAAAATTGACATGCTAAAGCAAAAAAGTTAAACTTACTTTGGTTTGTTAAAATTAAATTTATATAAATGATATGGCGGTTATAGGAGAATGAATTATGAATAAATCAAAAAAATATGAAAGTATCAAATTAGACAATCAAGTTTGCTTTTCTTTATATGCAGCATCAAGGGAAATAATAAAATTATATAAACCAATTTTAGATAAATTCAATCTAACATATACACAATATATTGCAATGCTTGTATTATGGGAAGATGAAAAGAGTACGGTTAAGGATATAGGACGAAGATTGCACTTAGATTCTGGTACATTGACGCCACTATTAAAGAAGATTGAAGGAATGGGACTAATAACAAGATATAGAGACACAAATGATGATAGAGTAGTAATTGTTGAATTAACTGAAAAAGGAAGACTTCTAAAGGATGACATATTAGAAGTACCACGTCAAATAGTATGTAAAGCTAACATATCAACTGAAAGTGCTATTGAATTAAAAAGAAATTTAGATGAATTATTAAAATCTTTAGAGTAACTTTGACTGATTTTGTCTGCGCTTTGATTAGATATTTTTTGGAGGAATTTCTATATGGAAGATGTACTTAATAAATTAAAGGGGAATGAATTTTTTCAAGATTTAAGTGTTGAGGAAATTAGAGATCTTATTTTAAATATTGGATATAATTTAAGATCATATAAAAAGGGAGAAATTATTGCTAATGAAGAAGATGAATGCAATAGTTTAGGTTTTGTTTTAGAGGGGATAGTCGAAATTCAAAGAATATACCTTAGCGGAAAACAAATAATTCTAAAGAGACTAAGTAATGGAGATGTATTTGGTGAGGCATTAGTATTCTCAAAGAAATCAAAATATCCATCTACAGTTATAGCTTTTAGTGAATGTAATATACTTTATATAAGCAGAGCAGACATACTAAAATTATGTACAAGTGATGAAAGAGTATTAGGGAACTTTATGTCTTCATTGAGTAATAAGATATTTATGTTAAATTCAAAGATAAAAAGTATAGCTTTTAAAAGTATCAAACATAAGGTTATAAACTACATATTAGAACAGGCAAAGAGCCAAAAAAGTGAAATAGTTAAACTGAAAGAAAATAAAGAAGAAATTGCATCTTCACTAGGTATTCCTAGACCATCTTTATCAAGAGAATTAATGAATCTTAGAGATCTAAATTATATTGAGTTTGATAGAAATATAATTAAAATTTTAAATATTGAAGAGTTAGAAGCAGAATTATTTGATTAAAATGAGATATAGTGATATTTTATAAAGCAGATGTATATGTAAAAATTATTAATATAAAATAATTGTATGATTATAGAGTAGTTAAGTTAGCTTACTATCATAAATATTATTCTATTAAGTTTATAGTAAGTAATTAGGAGTTATTTATGAAAAATATTTCTGAACAACAGTTAGAGGAGTTAGAAATTTTTAATGGTGTTTCTAAAGCATCTCTAAGCAAGCTTAAGGATTTTGGAGAAGTTAAAAAGTATCAGCCTGGAAATCATCTTTTTAGAGATAAGGAAGAAGTATCTACTTTATATGTAGTATTAAGTGGAAGTATATCTCTATATAAATTGAATGAGAATGGAAATAAACGTGTAATATTCATTTTGGGTAAAGGTAAAATGATTAATGATGTTATTATACAAGATTTACCGTCGTCTATAAATTGTGAGATATTTGAAGAGTCTTACATATTAAGTTATGATAAATCTACATTTTTAAAGATTATGGAGGATGATTTTATCCTTACCAAGAATGTTATGTTCTCATTAGCTATGAAAGTAAGAAGATTGTATAGGCAGCTAAAGAATGCAACAGGTGTAGTAAGAATGGAAAAGAAACTTGCGGCAAAGCTTTGGAAACTTAGCAGAGATTATGGAGTTAAGTGTGAGGATGGAGTAACTATTAATATGAATATAAGTGTAACATATCTAGCAGATTTACTTGGTTCAAAAAGAGAAACTGTATCCAGATCACTAAAAATACTTTTGGACAATAAATTAATTAAGTATGATAATAAAAAGATTAAAGTAATTGATCAAGATAAATTATCAAAATTTTTTAAAGCACCGTGATTTATATCACGGTGCTTTATTCATAAATAACTTATAATTAATTTATAAGTAAACGTATATATGAAAGGGGAATTTATAGTATGTTTTGTGAAGAATTTAACAGTGTAATTATGGCAGCCAAGGCAAAAGTTAATTTATTAAAGACAAATAAACTAGGATATTTCATAAGTTCAATGCTTGCAGGTCTTTATGTAGGTATGGGAATTATGCTTATATTCACAATAGGAGGATTATTAGGTGGTAGTGGATCACCTGCTACAAAAATAGTCATGGGAGTATCCTTTGGAGTTGCCCTTAGTTTAGTAATTATGGCGGGATCAGAACTTTTTACAGGAAACAACTTTATTATGACAGCTGCTTCTTTAAGAAAAGAAGTAAAGTGGACAGATACTATTAACATTTGGATAGTTTGTTTTATAGGAAATTTAGTTGGTTCAATTATTGCAGGATATTTATTTTATTCTACAGGACTTACAGCTGGACCCGTTGGAGAGTTTATTGCAAAAACATCAGCAGCTAAAATGAGTGTACCATTTTTACCATTATTAGTACGTGGAATTTTTTGTAATATACTAGTTTGCTTAGCTACATGGTGTAGTTTTAAATTAAAAAGTGAATCAGCTAAGCTTATTATGATATTTTGGTGTTTATTTGCATTTATAACAGCAGGTTTTGAACATAGTGTTGCTAATATGACTCTTTTAACAATTGGATTACTTAATCCAGGAGCTGCAAGTGTAAGCGTTATGGGTTATGTGTACAACATAGGTGTAGTAACACTTGGAAATATGATTGGTGGAGCAGTATTTCTAGCATTACCTTATTATATAATTTCAAAAAAGAAGTAAAGGAGTAAGCTGATGGGATATAAATTAAGCAAAAATGATATTAATAAAGTATTCGAAGATTTATCAAAAGAATATGTAGTATATGCACCAAAATTATTTGAAGGTGAAGGTACTTTTTCTGATACTGATAGAGTACGTTATGGCGAAATAAAAACAATAGATGATATAGTTTTTAATCAAAAGGCTCAATATTCATATAAAGAAGTATTACTTCCTATATCTCAAACACTTTTCTATTTCACAGAAGATTCCATAAAGGAAGCAGATGCTCCTAAAAAAGGTGCTATCATTTTCTTAAGAAGCTGTGACTTACACGCGGTAAAACGTATGGATGATATTTATTTAAGAAATGGACAAGAAGATTATTATTATAAGAGAATAAGAGAAAATGCAAAGTTTATTTTAATGGGATGTGAAAACTCATTTGAAAATTGTTTTTGTGTAAGTATGGAAACAAATAAAAATGATGAATATAATGCATACTTAAAAGTAGATGGCGATAATGTATACGTAGATGTTAAAGATGAGGTTTTAGAAAATCTATTTAAAGCTGATGAAACTTTAGATGTTAAACCAGACTTTGTAACAGAAAATAATGTAAAGGTTTCTATACCAGATAATCTTTCCTTAGATATTATGAAATCAGATATGTGGAAAGAATACAGTGCTCGTTGTATTGCTTGCGGAAGATGTAACTTTGTTTGTCCTACATGTACTTGTTTTACAATGCAGGATGTCTTCTATACTGATAATGGTAAAACAGGGGAAAGACGAAGAGTATGGGCATCTTGCCATGTAGATGGATATACAGATATGGCTGGAGGACATAGTTTTAGGTTAGATAAAGGACAACGTATGCGTTTTAAAGTGCTACACAAAGTATATGACTATAAAAAGAAATGGGGATATCATATGTGCGTGGGATGTGGAAGATGTGATGATATCTGCCCAGAATATATATCATTCTCTAACTGTGTGAATAAACTAAAAGAGGGTATGAAAGAGGTGGCAGACAATGAGTAAAAATGAATATATTCCTTTTTTATCGGAAATTAAAGAAGTAATTAAACATACAGAAATAGAATATACTTTTCGAATGGAGTTTAATGGTGATGTAAAACCAGGACAGTTCTTTGAAGTTTCATTACCAAAGTTTGGTGAAGCGCCTATTTCAGTAAGTGGTATTGGAGAGGGTACTGTAGACTTAACTATAAGACGTGTTGGAAAAGTAACTAATGAAATATTTAATAATTATGTTGGCGATAAATTATTTCTAAGAGGACCTTATGGTAATGGCTTTGATATTGAAAATTACAAAGGAAAAGAATTAATAGTTGTTGCAGGGGGAACAGGTCTTTCTCCAGTAAGAGGAGTTGTAGATTACTTTGCAAAAAATGCAGGTGAAGCAGAAAGTTTCACTCTAATTGCAGGATTTAAATCTCCTAATGACGTTTTATTCAAAGATGATATTAAAATATGGAAAAGTAATATAAATCTTATTCTAACTGTTGATAATGCAGAAGAGGGATACAATGGCAATGTTGGAATGGTAACAAAATATATTCCTGATTTACTAATAAAGGATATTAATAATGCAGCAGTTATTGTAGTAGGACCTCCTATTATGATGAAGTTTACTGTTGCAGAGTTTTTAAAACGTGGTATAGATGAAAATAATATTTGGATTTCACAAGAAAGAAAAATGTGTTGTGGAATAGGAAAGTGTGGACACTGTAAAATAGATGATACTTATATTTGTTTAGATGGTCCTGTTTTCAATTATTCAAAAGGCAAATTATTAATAGATTAGGAGGGGTTAGTTGTGGATTTAAATACAAAGGCAATCAAGAAAAATGCTTTTAGAGTCACTAAAAAAAGAGGGATAACTGCCTCTAGAATTAGAGTTCCTGGAGGGCATTTAGATGCAGAATTATTAGGAATGATACAAGAAATATCACAAAAGTATGGTGATGGAACTGTTCATATAACAACACGTCAAGGTTTTGAAGTACCAGGTATAAGCTTTGAGGATATGGATAAAGTAAATGAATTGTTACAACCAATTATTGAAAAATTAGAAATAAATCAAGAAATACCAGGCAAAGGATATACTGCTGCAGGAACTAGAAATGTATCAGCATGTGTTGGAAACAATGTTTGTCCGTTTGCTAATTATAATACAACTAATTTTGCAAAGAAAATAGAAAAAGCTATTTTCCCAAATGATTTACATTTTAAAATCGCATTAACAGGATGTCCTAATGATTGTATTAAAGCAAGAACACATGACTTTGGGATAATTGGAATGACAGAACCACAATATAATATTGATAGATGTGTAAGTTGCATGGCATGTGTGAAAGCTTGTAAGAAAAAATCAGTAGGAGCACTTGAAGCTATTAACTATAAAATAGTAAGAAATAAAGAAAAATGTATTGGTTGTGGTGAATGTGCAAATGCATGTCCTACAGGAGCATGGACAAGAAGCAAAGAAAAATATTATAAGTTAGTTCTTATGGGAAGATCAGGTAAGAAGAACCCTCGTCTTGCAGAAGATTTCTTAATTTGGGCTGATGAGCAAAGTATAATTAAAATAATATTAAATACTTATAAATTTGTTGAAGAATATATAGACAAAGATGCTCCAGGTGGAAAAGAGCATATTGGTTATATAATTGATAGAGTTGGATTTGAAGAATATAAAAAGTGGGCATTAAAGGATGTAGAATTCCCAGAAAAAACTATCATCAAAGAACGTATCTATTGGAGTGGAATACATTTCTGCTAGAATTAAATGTATCACAAAGAACTTAAAATGAGGAAATGAACAATCGAAATAGAATACATATATGTTCCTCAGGACTATGAAAAATCTCGCTGATAATATCTAAATGGAAGGTTGCATCACTTCTGCATGCTCCTGCGGCAAGCACAGGACAAGCAAAAGTGCAACAACCTGCCATTAAGATATTCCAACAGCTTATTTTTCAATGCCTGATCCACATATATGTATTCTATTTCTTTGTTTTGCTATTTCACAGGAAACCTAATTAAATGGATTTTATGTATATTGTATTAAAGAGCATAAATATACGTAGCTAAAGGTATTGCTAACTTGAGGAATATAGAAATATTTGTATAGATATATCAAACTTTAAATTTATATTCACAAAAAACTGGAGTAAAGACATATATTCATTTTCGGTTATTTGTAAGTAAATTTAAATTATTATAACACTACAAATATTTTTATATTTAAAATCATTACAATAACTTTAATTTATGGTGACTTAGAGTATATATGGATTCTAGGTTATTTTTATGTATTTATAAAAATAATTCCAAAAGATTTGTGAGTCGTAACAAATGAAACAGAGTATTTTATAATTTCAATGTAAAATATGTTCATAAGGTGATTCGAGGGAATTTGCTTAAATAATATAGAAATTAATGAAAATTTATTAGATAAAAATTAATTGTGTGGAGGAGATTTCAATATGGATAATAAAATGTTTTGTTTTCAATGTCAAGAAGCAGCAGGATGTACAGGATGTACTGTAAAAGGTGTGTGTGGTAAGACTCCAGACCTTGCTAAAATGCAGGATTTATTAATATACGTGACTAGAGGGTTATCAGAAGTTGCAACAAAAGCTAGAGAAGAAGGTATCGTTGTATCACAAGCTATTAATACTACAGTAACAATGAATCTTTTCACTACTATAACTAATGCTAACTTTGATAAAGAAGTATTTTATGGAAGAGTAAAAGATACTTTAAAAATAAAAGAAGAATTATTAGGAAAATTAGCTAACAAAGAAAGCTTAAGTGCAGCTGCGTTATATAATGCAGAAACAAGAGAAGAAATGGAAGCTAAAGCAGAGACTGTTGGTGTATTAGCTACTGAAAATGAAGACATCAGAAGTTTAAGAGAACTTATTACTTATGGATTAAAAGGTTTATCTGCATACATGAAACATGCAAATGCTTTAGGATATGAAGATGAAAATATATGTGCATTCATGCAAAAAGCATTATCATTAACTGCTGATAACAACGTAACAATAGATGAATATATAGCATTAACTTTGGAAACAGGAAAAGTTGGTGTTGATGGAATGGCTTTATTAGATAAAGCTAATACAGAAAGTTATGGTAATCCAGAAATAACAAAAGTAAATATCGGAGTTGGAACAAATCCAGGAATATTAATTTCAGGACATGACTTAAAAGATTTAGAACAATTATTAATTCAAACAGAAGGAACAGGAGTAGATGTTTATACTCACTCAGAAATGTTACCAGCTCATTATTATCCACATTTAAAGAAATACTCACACTTAGTAGGTAACTACGGAAACGCATGGTGGAAACAACCAGAAGAATTCGAAAGCTTTAATGGACCAATACTTATGACTACAAACTGTATAGTTCCTCCAAGAGATAGCTATAAGGGTAGATTATATACTACTGGTGCATCAGGATATGAAGGTTGTACTCATATAGCTGCTGACGAAAACGGAAAGAAGGATTTCTCAGCAATTATTGAACAAGCTAAAAAATGTGCGGCTCCAACTCAAATTGAAGAAGGAGAAATAATTGGTGGATTTGCTCACAACCAAGTATTAGCATTAGCTGATAAAGTAGTTGACGCAGTAAAAACTGGAGCAATTAAGAAATTCTTCGTTATGGCAGGATGCGATGGTAGACAAAAAGCTAGATCATACTACACAGATTTTGCTGCAGCGCTTCCAAAGGATACTGTTATCTTAACAGCTGGGTGTGCAAAATATAAATATAACAAATTAGATTTAGGAGATATTGGTGGAATTCCAAGAGTTTTAGATGCAGGACAATGTAATGATTCATATTCATTAGCAGTAATTGCACTAAAATTAAAAGAAGTATTTGGTCTTGAAGATATAAATGAATTACCAATAGCATTTAACATTGCTTGGTATGAACAAAAAGCTGTAATAGTTTTATTATCTCTATTACACTTAGGAGTAAAAAACATTCACTTAGGACCAACTCTTCCAGCATTCCTTTCACCAAATGTAGCTAATGTTCTAGTAGAGAACTTCGGTATAGGTGGAATTACAAATGTTGAAGATGATATGGAAATGTTCTTAAGATAAATTAACACAGGATAAATGATGGAAGAAGATAGCTAGTATAAAATTAGTTATCTTCTTCCTTTTTAGTTAGAATACAACAAGATGGAGAGATAATATTGTACTGTCGAAAAATATTTAAAAATAAAGTTGGACTGAAAACGTATTTATAAAAATAAATATATTTACATCAATAATATATAGATATATAATCTGTATGTTGTAATAGCAGGTAATAGAAAAGAAGGAGAAAATCCTTTTTATTACCTGTTAAATAAATTTGAAATTGCATAATAATTTTTACAATACGGGGGAAGAATTATGTTAAAAAAAATTCAATCATTATTGATTGGAAGAGCTCTTAAAACTAACGAATTAGCTGAAGAAAAATTTAGTGTTCTTTGGGGATTGCCAATATTATCAAGCGATGCTATTTCATCGGTAGCTTATGCAAGTGAAGAAATACTATTAGTCCTTATACCTATTCTTGGTATGCGCGCATATGGATCGATGATAGAAATAGCAATAGCAATTACAGTTTTATTAGGAATAATAGTGTTTTCATATAGACAAATAATCGATAATTTTCCTCATGGGGGCGGATCGTATATTGTTGCAAGCGAAAATATAGGTAAGCTTCCAGGATTGGTGGCAGCGTCATCATTGATAATTGATTATTTGCTAACTGTTGCAGTTAGTACCTGTGCAGGAGCAGCTGCAATAACATCAGCAATTCCAGCATTGTTGCCGTATCAACCGTTAATAGCTATTTTTGTAATAGGGTTAATAACATTAGGGAATCTTAGAGGAATAAGGGATTCATCTAAGTTATTTGGAATACCAACATATTTATTTATATTATCAATAATAATAATGATAGTAACAGGAGTATTCAAAGTATTAGTATTGAAAGAAACTCCGGAGCAATTATACGTAGTTCCACAAGCTGCTGGAGATTTGACTTTGTTATTATTCCTAAAGGCCTTTTCTTCGGGATGTACTGCATTGACAGGTATCGAAGCGGTAAGTGATGGAATACCTAATTTTAAAAATCCAGCCCAGAAGAATGCAAAAATAGTATTAGGAACATTAGCTTGTATTGTTTTTACTATATTTGGTGGGATATCATATCTCTCAACAATGTACAAAGCAGTTCCAGGTCAAGATATTACAGTAATAGCACAAATAGCAATCCAAGTTTTTGGACAAAATAGCTTAATGTTTTTTATAGTACAAGCTACGACAGCTATTATTCTTACACTTGCAGCTAATACTGCATTCTCAGACTTGCCTCTACTGTTATCAATATTGGCTAAGGATGGATATGTTCCAAGACAACTTGGGAAAAGGGGAACTAGATTAAGTTTTTCAAATGGAATAGTATTGTTGTTTCTAGTATCTTCACTTTTAGTTTATATTGCAGATGGTAGTACCCATATGTTGTTATCTCTATATGCAGTTGGTGTATTTATATCATTCACACTATCACAATTTGGAATGTTTAGAAAATGGACTAAGAGCAAGGAAGGGCATTGGAGACATAAAGCTTTTATAAATGGTTTAGGGGCAGCTGTTACAGCAGCGACATGCATAATAATAGGTGTAGAGAAGTTTAAGCATGGAGCATGGATTGTGCTTGTATGTATACCGATACTCGTGACAGGAATGTTAAGAGTTAGAAGACACTATACTAAGGTTAGAGAAAACTTAAAAATAGAAACAGGTTTAGAGAGTTTAATTGTAAGAGAAGCCATAACTAAACATGTTATTGTACCAGTTCAAACAATTAATAAATCTTTCATAAAGAGTTTAAATTGTGCTTTAACTCTTGGTGAGAACATAGAAGTTTATCATGTTAGTACAGATGAAGAAGTAACAAAGAAGCTAATAGAAAAGTATAATAAGCTTGGGATAGCAGCGCAATTAGTTATAGAAAATGCGCCATACAGAAATGTTAATGAGAAACTTTTAGCGTATGTGGAAGAAAAACATAAGCAGTTAAAGAAACATGAAGTAATAACAATAGTAATGCCTCAATTTATCATACATAAATGGTGGCATCAGACACTTCATAATCAAACATCAATACTCTTAAGAAGATCTATACTTAAGATGAGAAATGTAGTTATTGTAACTGTGCCTTATATAATTAATGAATAGGATTATATAATATAGAAAGGAGAGTATCTCAAAAATATTTGAGATACTCTCCTTATTTCCAGAGAAATATAATATTTAAAGCTAAATATAGAAAGTACAAATAAAAGTTAAACTTAAAAAGTATGATCTTACTTTGTGTTACTATTTATCAGAGAAGTCTAAATCAACTTTATCTAAAGGAATAACTTTAGTCTTATTCTTTATTTTATAACCCACGTATAAGATCAAGAATAATGGAAGTCCTATATAAGCTGCAATTAATCCATTCCAATCAATTGCCTCAGGAGTAATGTATGAATATCCTTGACCTATTATTATAATGATACACATTAATAATGCTAATATTGGACCAAATGGATATAAACTAGCTTTATATTTTAACTCATTTAAATCTCTTCCTTGATAAATATATGCTTTTCTAAATCTATAGTGGCATATTGCTATACCTACCCAAGCTATAAATCCAGCAAGACCAGATGCTGCAACTAGCCAAACATAAACAGTACTCTCTGCATATAGACCTGTTAAAAAGCAAGCAGAAGCTATTAATGTAGTTAGAAGCACGGCATTTATAGGTACACCTCTATTATTTGTTTTAGCAAAAGCTTTAGGAGCCATACCTTCTTTAGCCATTGCATAAAGCATTCTACTTGACGCATACATACCAGAGTTACCGGCAGATAATACAGAAGTTAATATGATTGCATTAATCAATGAAGCAGCGCCCGCAATACCAGCTTTTTCAAATACCATTGTAAATGGGCTTGTATCAAGTCCAGCTTCAGTAAATGGTATTATTGCTCCAAGGACAATAATTGTACCTAGGTAAAATATTAATATTCTCCAAAATATTGATTTTATAGCTTTAGGAATATTTTTCTCAGAATCTTCACTTTCACCTGCAGCAATTCCAATAAGTTCAGTACCTTGAAATGAAAAACCTGCAATTAAGAAAATTGAAAATATTGATTTAATTCCTCCGTGGAAAGGTCCATCTTCAATGGTGAAGTTATGAAATCCAACTTTATCTCCACCCATTATTCCTACAATCATTAAAACACCAATCACTATGAATATAAGAACGGTAATAACTTTAATCCCAGCAAACCAGTATTCTGATTCACCATATGCCTTAGATGATAGAACATTTAGTCCTACTATAATTACTAAAAATAAAATACTCCAATATAGGGCATTTACATCTGGGAACCAGTATTTCATCAACAGAGCACCAGCAACCATTTCGGCTGCAATTGTTATAGCCCAGTTGTACCAGTAGTTCCAACCAAGGGCAAATCCAAGAGCTGGATCAATAAATTTATTAGCATATGAGCTAAATGAACCAGATATTGGCATATGAGTTGCCATTTCTCCTAAGCTTGTCATTAAAAAGTATACCATGATACCTACTAGTGCATAAGCTACTAATGCGCCACCAGGACCAGCTTGGTGGAGAGTATCACCCATTGCAAGGAATATACCGGTACCAATAGATCCGCCTATGGCTATCATGTTTAAGTGTCTTGCTTTTAAACTTCTCTTTAATTCGTGATTTTCTTCACTCATTTTTCTATCCTCCATTATGGTTTTAAATTTCCATAAGCAAGTAACTAAGATAATATAAAAATTAAAACAATAAAAAAAGCCATGAGAGCATACTCATGACATAAATACGAAAGTTACACATTTTAAAAATATGACGAATATCGACATTTACATTAAAAATAGCTCTCCACAAAATAAGTTGTGGCAGTCTTGTATATATTTTACACAAGCCCAGCAAATAGTATTAAAGCAATCAACCATTTACTTCGGCGAAAGTTCCTTTCTTATTACTTCAATGAGCTTACCTCCATAATAATACTCTTAAATTTCGCGCCTCTATCTTAGTTATTTACCTATTAAGTTATATGTAATTATGTAATAAAATGAGGAATAAGTCAATATAAAATATTTAACAATTTATAAAAATGCATAGAAAATGACTAAAAAGTTTGCAGATTAAAAGCGACTATTTGAAATTATTTCAATAGTCGCTTTTTTAATATTTATAAATAAATATACTATCTTAGCAATGATTAGTGTTATATTTAAGCTTTTTATGCAAGTCGGCACTATAGCAAGATTATATATTTAAAATGACATTTTTTATTCTAAATTTAATTTATTTTTTAATATATAGCTTGTTATTATGAAATAAACTATTATGAAGATTATATTAAATACTGTGATAGATATTAAAAATAAATTAATAGGCCAAAGAGATTCAACATTTCTTAGTAGATCAGGCAGTCTAGAGGATGAAAAAGCTATCCCAATAGATGATGATATTGCACCTGCAATTAAATTTAATACTATAAATGCCCCGAAAGATGAAAGAATTCTATGCTTACTAAATATATGCCCAATTGATATAGAAGCATAAATCATACTAATAAATTTTACAAACTGAAATACCATAGCAATTAATAATTCTATAATAATTACATAAATTTGTATTCCTATTTTAGCATAACCTTCTGAAAGAGCCCTAAAAGTTTCAGAAAAGAATTGGCCAAAAGCTCTAGGGTCAAATGCCATAATAATTATTGAAAGTATGGCTACAATTCCACTTATTATAGTCCAAAAAGTAGCAATTGAAAGTTTGCTTGTAATGTTTGTGATAGTGCTCACTGGAAGGGTGTTCATTAAATATCCTTCATCACCAAGTAGATTTTTATAAAATCTTTGGATAATTATGAAAAAGGTAACTATGAATACAGCAGCCATAGTACATCCGTATCCAAAGATGCTTAGTATAAATGGGATTGAACCAAATCCTTGAAGTTTATGTGATAGACCAGTTCCGATAAAAACTTTATTAATGATAGCAAATGCTAATAATACTAAATAAAGTGGTATAAGGGTTCTGCCAGTTGCTTTTACCTCATACTTCATTAATTTTCCTAACATCTAAATACCTCCCTAAATAGAGCATCAACACTCTTGCCTTCATTTTCTCTTATTTCATCAACACTTTTAGTTAAGAATATATTCCCATATGATATAAATACTACATCATCTAATATTCTTTCAATGTCAGAAATAAGGTGAGTAGATATAATTATAGTGGCATTTTCATTGTAATTAGTGATTATTGTATTTAAAATATAATCTCTGGCAGCGGGATCAACACCTGCGATAGGTTCATCTAATAAATACAAATCGGCCTCTCTACTCATAACTAAAATGAGTTGTACTTTTTCTTTTGTACCCTTTGACATGGTTTTTAATTTATCATTGGGATTAATGTTAAGTTTCGATAACATATTGTAAGCTTTCTCAGGATTGAAATTATCGTAGAAGTCCTGAAAAAAATTAATGATGTCTGAAACTTTCATCCAGTCATTAAGATAAGTTCTTTCAGGAAGGTATGAAACAATCTTCTTTGTTTCAATTCCAGGTTTATTTCCTGATATTAATATTTCCCCACTTGATGGAGTTAAAAGACCGTTTGCTAACTTTATTAGTGTGCTTTTACCACTACCATTTGGACCTAAAAGTCCAACAATTCTACCACGATTAATTTTTAGATTTATCCCTTTCAATGCCTCAGTATTAGAATAAGTCTTAAATAAATTTCTACATTCTAAAATAGGGACATTATCCATATTGCTATTTGTAAAAGTAGACATTGTATCACTTTCGCTAGAGTTATACAATATTTTATTATCAGCATTACTCATTATTTCATCTCCTTTGATATAATTTCTATAAGTTGGATTGTCTCTTGATTGGTATAACCGATTTTCTCCATGTTGTAGAGAAATTTTTCAATTTGATCTCTTGCTAAACCATTTCTTATATTTTTAATCATATTAACGTCCTCCGTAATAAATCTGCCACTTGTTCTTTGAGAAAATACTAAACCAGTTCTCTCAAGTTCTGTTAATGCTTTTTGCATTGTATTAGGATTAACAGCTGCATCACCTGCCATATCTCTAACTGATGGCAATTTTTCGCCAGCTTTGTATATGCCAGAAACGATTCTAAGTTGTATTTGTTCCATTAGCTGCATGTAAATTGGTCTATCGTCATTAAAATCCCATGACATAGTCTCACTCCTTCATAAATTGTACTACTGTATTGTTGTACTAAGTTGTTAATACAATAATACAACTATAACTTTTAGCTGTCAAGAAAAATAAAATGATTTTTTGTAGGTTAAATAAGGCAATGAAATCTGTTGAATATTAAAAATTGTGGTGTTATAATTATTTTCAATGGTGTATATACACCTGTAAAATTAATTAAAAGAGGTGTAAATAAACGTGGCGATGGATTTAGCAAAAGAAATATTAAAGTTAAAGAGAGAAAAGAATGCACTTATTCTTGCACACTATTACCAACCAGGAATTATACAAGACTTAGCAGATTATGTAGGAGATTCTTATTATTTAAGTGAAATAGCTAGAGATTGCAAAGAGGAAGTTATAATGTTTTGCGGGGTTAGATTTATGGCAGAGAGTGCAAAAATTTTATCACCGAATAAGACTGTTTTAATGCCGTGTCCTAGTGCAGGATGTTCTATGGCAGATATGGCAAGCGGCAAGGCTTTATTAGAACTAAAGGAAAAACATCCAGATGCCTATGTAGTTTGTTATATAAATTCAACGTGTAATGTGAAAGCTCATTGTGATGTAGCTGTGACATCTTCAAGTGCATTAAAAATATTAAAGAAGATACCTAATAAAAAGATTATGTTTTTACCTGATAGGAACCTAGGTGAATATATATCAGAGTTTTTCCCAGAAAAAGAGTTCATACTATGGGATGGATTTTGTAGGTGTCATAATAAGGTAAGCAGAGAAGATATATTGATTGAAAAAGAAAAACATAGAAATGCAAAAGTATTAGTACATCCTGAATGCACAAAGGAAATCAGAGATATTGCAGATTATATAGGGAGCACAAGTGGGATAATAGATTATGCAACTAGAGATGAAGGAACCGAGTTTATAATAGCGACAGAAGAAGGAATTTTACATGAATTAAAGAAAAGGAATCCTAATAAAAATTTCTTTATACCAGGAGATAGAATATGTTGCCAAGACATGAAAAAGACAACCCTTGAAAATTTATATGATGCCTTATTGAATATGAAAAATGAAATGATTCTAGAAGAAAATGTTAGAAAAAAGGCGTTAAGATCGTTAGAAAATATGCATTTACTTGCATCGCAAGATGTTAGAAGTAATTAGGAAAAATATGAATAAGTTTGTTGATGTTCTAATAATAGGTTCAGGGGTATCAGGTCTTTATTGTGGATTAAATTTAAGGAAAGATTTAAATGTCTTGATTGTATGTAAAGATAAGATTACTTGCAGTAATACTTATCTGGCACAAGGAGGAATATCTGTTGCAAAAGGTGTTGAGGATATTCCACTATATATAGAGGATACTTTAAAAGCAGGAAGATACAAAAATGATTTGGAGGCTGTTGAAACTTTAATTAATGAATCTATGGTTAACATAGAATTATTAATTGAAATGGGACTTGCTTTTGATAGAAATGAAGATGGAAGTTTAAACTTTACAAAAGAAGGCGCTCATTCTGTAAATAGGATAGTTCATACAAAGGATAATACAGGAGAAAGTACTGCAAAAATTTTAATTGATAAAGTGAAAAAGAGAGAAAATATAAGTGTTTATGAAAATACTCATTTTGTAGATATTATAGAAAAAGAAAATAAGTGTATTGGAGCCTTGTTAATAAGAGAAGGTGAGCAAATAAATGTTTATGCAAAAGCTGTTGTATTGGCAACTGGAGGCATAGGTGGATTATTTAATAATTCAACTAATCAGAGAATATTGACAGGAGATGGAATAGCATCAGCAATAAGACACAATATAGAATTAAAGGATATGAATTATATTCAAATTCACCCGACAGCATTTTATGAAGAAGGTGAAAATAAGAGGAAATTTTTAATATCAGAATCTCTAAGAGGGGAAGGTGGAATTCTTACAAATATAAAAGGGGAAAGATTCATAAATGAGCTTTTGCCGAGGGATGTGGTATCAGAAGCAGTATATAATCAGATAAAAGAGACAGAAGTACCTTATGTAAATTTAGATATAAGGTTTTTGGGAAAAGACTATATAATAAATAGATTTTCAACTATTTATGAGGAATGCTTAAAAAGAGGAACAGATATAACAAAGGAATGTATTAAAGTTTCTCCAGCTCAGCATTTTTTTATGGGAGGAATAAAAGTAGATTTGGATTCTAAAACATCTATGAAAAACCTATATGCGGTTGGAGAGACAAGCTGTACAGGAGTACATGGTGCTAACAGACTCGCAAGTAATTCATTACTTGAAGGACTTGTATTTTCAAGAAGAGCTGCAATATCAATTAACAACATTGTGGATTATTTGGAAATTAAAGTTTTTCCTGTGGAAAGATTAGAAAAATCATGGGACGAATTACAAGAAGAAAATAAAGAGATAACTGTTAGAACTATAAAAGAAAAGGGGGGAAAGTTAGATGATAAATTATTTAGTTATAGATAAAATAATAAAAGATGCACTTATTGAAGAGTGTCCAAACGAGGACATAACCACAAATTCAATCATAGGAGAGGAAAGTATCTCTACAGTAGAATTGATTTGCAAGGAGGAAGGCATAGTTGCGGGCCTTGAAGTATTTAAAAGAGTATTTGATTTATTAGGAAATGTGGAGATTGAATTTTATAAGCGTGATGGAGATAATGTACATGTAAAAGACAGAATTGCTTTTCTAAAAGGTAATACAAGAAGCTTATTAGTTGGGGAAAGGATTGCACTAAATTTACTTCAAAGGATGAGTGGAATAGCTACATTGACGAATAGATTTATACAAGAAATAAAACACACAAAGGCAAAATTATTAGATACAAGAAAAACAACACCAAATTTAAGGATATTAGAGAAATATTCTGTAAAGATTGGGGGCGGATGTAATCACAGATTTAATTTATCTGATGGTGTAATGATTAAAGACAATCATATTAGTGCGGCTGGCGGAATAAAAAAAGCTATAGAGCTAACGAGAAAAAATTCTTCATTTGTTAGAAAAATAGAGGTAGAAACTGAAAATTTAGAAATGGTGCAGGAAGCACTATTAGCAGGCGCAGATATAATAATGCTTGATAATATGGGTTTAGAGATAGCTAAAGAGGCAGTTGAAATAATAGGAAAAAGAGCCCTAATAGAATTCTCAGGAAATGTTGAACTAAATAATATTAAAGAAATAGCTGAAATAGGTGTTGATTACATATCTGTAGGAGCATTAACACACTCAGCTAAAATATTGGACTTTAGTTTAAAAAACTTAACATTGTTAGAAAATTAAAAACTGATAATTAATATTTCTGTATCAAATGAAACGGATTTAATACGAACATTCTATTATAATAATTCTATAAGTTGATTGATTTATCTAAATTCTATATTTCAATTACTAGTGTATGGTCAAAGTTTAATGATTAGTGAATTTAAATGAGTGTGAAATTTAGGAGGAGAATTTTATGATAAGAAGAGTTATTAAAATAGATGAAGAGAAATGTAACGGATGTGGTGTTTGTGCAAGTGCCTGTCATGAAGGAGCTATAGGTATAGTAGATGGAAAGGCAAAATTATTAAGGGATGACTATTGTGACGGGCTTGGAGACTGTCTTCCTTCATGTGCAACTAATGCTATTTCTTTCGAAGAGAGAGAAGCAGCTGCTTATGATGAAGAAGCTGTAAAGATAAACATGGAGAAAAGAAATACGGAGCAAAAGAAATTAGAGTCAAACAAAAATCAAACAATTCAATTTGGATGCCCAGGTGCACAATCTAGAATGTTAAAACATAAGAAGATTGAAGTGAGAGAGGCGAGAACTGAAGGTGAGATAGTATCACAATTGAATCAATGGCCTGTGCAAATTAAACTTGTCTCTCCAAATGCATTATATTTTAACAATGCTAATTTACTTATAGCAGCAGATTGTACAGCCTATGCATATGGAGATTTTCATAATAAGTTCATTAGGAATAAAATTACATTAATAGGATGTCCAAAACTAGATGAGGTAGATTATTCAGAAAAACTAACGACAATTTTGAAGATGAATGATATAAAAAGTGTTACTGTTGTAAGAATGGAAGTTCCATGTTGTGGTGGAATAGAAAATGCTGTGAAAAATGCATTAAAGGCAAGTGATAAAATGATTCCTTGGCAAGTTGTAACTATTTCGACTAATGGAGAAATTATTGAATAAAAATATAAATAGAATAAGGGTATATTTGCATATATAAAAAGTTTTATATGCAGATATGCCCTATAAATTTATAAAAATGATTATTTAAGGGTATACTTAAATTAGAAATGGGAATTTATACAGATAAGTAAAAAATTATATATTCATTAAGGTGAAATAGAGGATATTATTGCTAATGTGTAGAATACTATAATATCGAGATATTTAAGGGGGAGTATATATGAATAAAAGGAAAGTGTTAATACCAATAGACGGAACAGAAAGAAGTATGCATTCTTTAGAATTTGTAAAAGAAATATTTCCCGATAAAGATTCAATTGAAATTATAATAATGAATGTTAAAGAATTAGTACTGATAAATGAAATGATAGTTGCTGATGAAATAAAATTTGCACAAGAATTGGGTGAAGAAATATTACAAGCGGCTAAAGAAAAAATGAAAGATTATAATACAGAAACTTATTTTACTTTTGGATATCCAGGAGATGAAATAATAAAGAAAGCAAATGAAGAAAATATAGGAGTAATAGTTATGACTAAATCTACTAAAAGAGGTTTAAATAGAATGATTGGGTCAGTAACTACTAATGTTGTCAAACGTGCTAAATGTATTGTAATGATAGTGCCTAATGATTTTTCAATTAGTATTAAATAAGCAAGTTAATCAGTAGGTTTGAAAATTAGAATTTTATAGGCTATCTTAAAAATTACATTTTAAGGTAGTCTTTATTTTTGAATATAGAATTTTACTATGTATAATGATATAATAAAGCGAAACTTATTTGTTATAATATAAGTATTTATGGAACATTAAGTTAAAGATTTATATTAAATAATAATTTTAAGGTGGAATTTATTTTAACCTAAATTAATACATGCGGTTAGTTCATAATTTTCAGATAAGGGATGAGAATTTTGAATTGATATAAATTATATAAAAATTATTTTGTTATATTTAAGGAGTAAGAAATGAGAGCAGTTTATAGAAATCCAAGAGAATTAGCAACATGTTTAAAGGACATTGTGGATACATATTATGATGATTTAATTTCATATGAAAAGATGGAAGAAAGAATTATGAAAATTGTTGATGCTAATAGAGAAGCTATATATAAAGAAAAAAATATGTCAGTTAAGATAGCTAATGTCTTAGGAGATAAAAGAGTAGATGTAATTAATAAAGTAGTTGAAAGTAAAACTAAGTCAGAAGTTTAATGAGTTTTGCGGTTTAGGAGTGAATTTGGAATGGGTAAGAAAATAATATTAACAGGAGATAGACCAACAGGTAAATTACATATAGGACACTATATAGGTTCTTTAAAAAATAGAGTTGTACTTCAAGAATCAGGCTTATATGAAAGTTTTATAATGATTGCAGATCAGCAGGCTTTAACAGACAATGCAAGAAATCCTGAAAAGATAAGAAATAGTTTAACGGAAGTTGCACTTGATTATTTAGCAGTTGGAATTGATCCAAGCAAATCAAATATATTTGTACAATCACAGATACCAGAACTAAATGAATTAACAATGCATTACTTAAATCTTGTTACTTTATCAAGGTTAGAAAGAAATCCAACAGTTAAGCAAGAAATAAAACAGAAAAATTTTGAAAATAGCATTCCGGCAGGTTTTCTTATTTATCCAGTAAGTCAAGCGGCTGATATTACAGCATTTAAAGCAGACACAGTACCAGTTGGAGAAGATCAACTTCCTATGATTGAGCAAACAAGGGAAATCGTTAGAAGTTTTAACTCTATATATGGAGAGGTGCTAGTTGAGCCAGAAGCAGTACTTCCAAGTTCTAATGCGGGAAGATTGCCTGGAACGGATGGAAAAGCTAAAATGAGTAAATCAATAGGAAATTGTATATATTTATCTGATGATGCTGATACAATTAAGAAAAAAGTAATGTCAATGTATACAGACCCTAATCATATAAGAGTAGAAGATCCAGGGCAAGTAGAGGGAAATACTGTATTTACTTATCTAGATGTATTTGCAACTGATAAAAATGCTGTTGAAGAAATGAAAGAGCATTATAAACGTGGTGGTCTTGGTGATGTAAAAGTAAAAAAATATTTAAATGAAATTTTACAGGCTGAATTGGAACCAATAAGAAATAGAAGAATTGAGTTTGAAAAAGATATAGATGCAGTATATAAAATGCTAAAGGATGGTAGCAACAAGGCTAGAGAAGTGGCAGCAAATACTCTTAGAGAAGTTCGAGGAGCAATAGGTATAGAATATTTTACTGAAAAATAATAAAGTAAATTCATTAGAGGGGGAATTCAAAATGAAAGCTATTGGAATATTAAATTATCCAGTAGAAGATGTGTTCCATATTTTTATAAAAAATGCAAAGAAAGATTTTTCGGATTTTAACGAAGAAGATGCGACAGGATGTAAGATTCAAAAGAGTATAAATACTGGTAGGCCTAATCCAGTAGAATGTACAGTTGAAATAACTGGATATGCAAAAAATGAAAAATATCAAATTACTACCTCAACTGATTTTACAACATGTGTATCCACATATAACTTCAAAGGGCAAAAAGATGGCACAACTAAATTAGTATTTGAAGAAGAACAGTCAACAGATAAATTTTTTGGATATATGTCATTATGGATTCAAAGATTTATGGCTAGGCGCGCCTTTAAGGCAAAATACAATAATATTGTGGAGGCTCTCAATAATGAATTGAAGACATATGCTAATAATAAAGAACGAAGCAAGCCTAAAAATAAATAATAAAAATACAGGGTTGTAAAAGCAATCCTGTATTTTTATTTTATTAAAAAATATTAAACCCAATTACCATTATTAAAAATTTTAATTTCTTCACCAGCTGGTGTAATACCAGTTATATTTGTATCTTTAGTTCCTATCATAAAATCAACATGTATCAACGATACATTTGAGCCAGATAGTATTGATTCTTCTCTTGTCATTTTTTCTCCGTTCTTTATGCAGCAAGGGTATGAAGAACCAAGAGCTAAATGGCATGAAGCATTTTCGTCATATAATGTATTATAAAAAATTATATTTGAATTTGAAATTGGAGAATTATATGGAACTAAGGCAACCTCACCTAAATATCTTGAACCTTCGTCTGTATTAAGAAGCTCGGTTAAAATATCTAATCCAGTTTCGGCAGAACAAGCTACAACTTTACCATTTTTAAATGTTAATGAAAAATTGTTTATTAAATTTCCACAATAGCTCAAAGGTTTTGAACTAAAAACAATTCCGTTTACGTCATCCAATTTAGGGGTAGTATAAACTTCTTCTGTAGGCATATTGGCAATAAATTTCAGACCATCTTGAGTAATATCCTCACCCCCACACCAAATATGATCTTGAACTAATCCTATTTTTAAATCAGTTCCAAGAGAATTTGTAAAACGAAGATATTTAAATTTATAGGAATTTAATTCTAATACCTTATCATGAAGAAGGTTAGTGTGCTTATTCCATGCATCTATAGGATCGGATTCTTTAAGTCTCATAACAGTAAAAATTGCATCCCATAATTTTTCAATTGCTTCACATGAGTTGGATTCACTAAAGACTTTTTTTGCCCAGTTTTCAGTTGGAATTGAAACTATGCACCAAGCATTTTTGTTGGAAGTACATGCGCTATGATATTTCTCTAAGGCTGTACGTCTGCCTTTTTGGTATGCCGATATTTTATCCGAATCTACATCTTTGAAAATATCTGGATCAGATGCGGAAATACTCAAAAATGCTGCATTATTTTCTACGTAATAGTCATATTTATCTTTTTCAAATTTTGGCGTAATAGAAAGAATTTCTTTTGAAGAATTATTAAATCGTATCTTATTGAATTTTTCATCATTATAATTTATAACTACATCAGAAGCACCAGCTTTATAGGCTTCATCTGCAAGTAGTCTTGCAAAGTTACTACACTCAATAGGGCTATTTATAACTAAAAGTCCATCTTTTTGTATATTTACACCTTTGATAATAGCAAGTTTAGCATATTTAGATAAAAGATTATCTAACAATTATATCACCTCATTACATAGTGGATTTTAATAACACTGGTTAATTTAAAATACTTTGAATTTAGAATTACAATCTATAATTAACATTATAACAATTTTTACAAGCTATCTACTATAGTAAAATAAAGAATATACAAAATAAGAATTATTACTAATAATTATGGAAATAATATGAGATAAATTCATTACACAACAAGATACATGTATACTTTAAGTTATACAATATAGTATAATGAGTTTAAATAATGACTTGAAGTAGATAATAATATTTCTAGTTGAGTAAATTTTTATGTTAAATTTCAGGAGGTTTTTAATGAAAAAATTATTGATTTTAGACTCAAATTCACTTATGAATAGGGCTTTTTATGCTTTGCCTCCTCTTACAAATAGTGATGGAATAAATACTAATGCCATTTATGGTTTTATAAATATGCTACTTAAAATGAAGGAGGAAATTAATCCTGATAGTATAATTGCTACTTTTGATTTGAAAGCACCAACTTTTAGACATAAAGAGTATTCTGATTATAAAGCAGGTAGGAATAAGATGCCGCCAGAACTTGCGGAACAATTTCCAATTATTAAAGAACTGTTTAAGTTAATGGGAATTAAGATATTTGAAGTAGAAGGCTTTGAGGCAGATGATTTGATTGGAACAGTATCAAAATTCGCTGAGGACAATAATACAGAAGTATTTGTAGTTACAGGAGATCGTGATGCTCTTCAACTAGCATCAGAAAAAACTAAAATTATAATTACTAAGAAAGGTGTCAGTGAAACTGCTGTTTATGATAAAAAAAGCTTTATGGATGAATTTGAAGTGACTCCAGAGCAATTTATAGATGTAAAAGGATTAATGGGAGATAAGTCAGATAATATACCAGGCGTTCCAGGAGTAGGAGAAAAGACTGCTTTTAAGCTTATAAAGGAATATGGATCTGTTGAAGAAGTTCTTAAAAATATAGATAAAATTTCTGGGAAAAAACTTAAGGAAAATTTAGAAAATAATGTTGAACAAGCAATATTTTCTAAGAAATTAGCTACAATTATGAGAGAAGTTCCAATCGAATTAAATTTGGAAGATATAAATTCTAGCAATAAAGAAAATATATTAGAAATTAAGAAGATGCTTATTAAACTTGAGATGAAGTCAATACTATCTAAATTTAATGATGATACAGCTCATGAAGAATCTAATATTGAAGTGAGAAATATTACTACAATTGAAGATATAAAAGCATTATTTTCAGAGATGAGAAATAGAATTTATATAGATTATACTTTAACTGATGCATCTAGATATTCTAAATTAAAACTTGAATATTTAATATTCGGGGAAGAAAATAAAGGTACTATTATAAATTTCAAAGACATAAGTTCTAAGGATAGTGAAGAAGCTTTAAAAGTTTTGAAAAATCTTATGGAAGATGATAATGTTAAAAAAGTTATTCATGATGGAAAAAACTTTGTTACATTTTTAAATAAAAATGAAATTGAAATAAAGGGATTTGATTTTGATACTGCGATAGCAGCTTATTTAATTGATTCATCAAAGAGTAAATACGAAATTCTAGAGCTTGTTAACCATTATATTGGTGATAATCCTAACAGCGAAGATAGCAATATTAAAGGAATTCTTTGCAGTTACTTACCTATGGTTTATGAAAAATTAAAAGAAAATCTTCATAAGGAAAATATGGATCAACTTTATTACGAAGTGGAGCATCCATTAATTTATGTGCTTTCATCCATGGAGAGTATTGGATTTAACATAAATCAAGGTATGTTAGATGAGTTACAGACTAAGTTTAAAAAAGAAATTGATAAGACACAAAAAGAAATATATGAATTAGCGGATGAGGAATTTAATATTAGTTCTCCTAAGCAACTAGGAAAAATATTATTTGAAAAATTGGATTTACCAGTTATTAAGAAAACAAAAACTGGATATTCAACTAATCAAGAAGTTCTAGAGAAGCTAATGAATAAGCATGATATAATACCTAAAATAATGTATTATAGGCAAATTACAAAGATAAATTCTACATATGTAGAAGGTTTAAAAAATGTAGTTGATGAAGATGGTCGTATTCATTCTAACTTTAATCAAACTGTAACTACAACGGGAAGACTATCTAGCACAGAACCTAATTTGCAAAATATTCCTATAAAGTATGAAATGGGCAGAGAGATAAGAAAGGTATTTATACCAATGGAAGAAACTGACATACTGGTTTCATGTGATTATTCTCAAATAGAATTAAGGGTATTGGCTCATATTGCTGGAGATGAAAATATGATAGATGCATTTGAGCATCATAGTGATATTCATACAAAAACGGCTTCGGAAGTATTTAAAGTTCCAGTAGGGGAGGTTACTTCTCTTATGAGAAGTAGAGCAAAAGCAGTTAATTTTGGAATAGTTTATGGAATAAGTGCATTTAGTCTTGCAGAAGATTTAAAGATCACAAAGAAAGAAGCAGAAGAATACATGGCTATATATTTAGAAAGATATCCTAAGATTAAAGAATATCTGGAAAATGTTGTGGAAGAAGCTAAAGAAAAGGGATATGTATTAACAATTTTAAATAGAAGAAGATTTATTCCAGAGATAAAATCTTCAAATAAGATAGTTAAGGCTTTAGGTGATAGATTGGCAATGAATGCACCAATTCAAGGAAGCGCAGCTGATATAATAAAGCTTGCGATGGTGAATGTTTATAATAAATTAAATGAAAAAGAATTAAAAAGTGAATTAATCCTTCAAGTACACGATGAACTTATTTTAAATGTAAAAAAAGACGAATTTGAAGAAGTTAAAAATTTAGTTGCTTATGAAATGGAAAATGCAATTAAGTTAAAGGTAGCACTTGATGTGGATGTTAATTTTGGAGATACATGGTACGATGCCAAATAATGTATTATGGAATTAAAAAAAGGTGGTTTTTATAAAATGGTTAAAATTGGTTTAACAGGTGGAATCGGCACCGGAAAAAGCACTGTATCAAATATTTTAAGTAAAGAAGGACTAAAAATAATAGATGCAGATGCTATAGCTAAAGAAGTACTTGAAAATAATCCAAAGATATTAGAAATGGTTCGGGCACAATTTGGAGCAGGTTTCTTTGACTGGAGAGGTGAATTTAGAAGGAAAGAATTTGGAAACCACATATTCAGATTTCCTAAACAAAGAATCAAATATGAAAGTATAATTATGCCCTATATTAAACAATCAATTGAAGAAAAGATAAAATTGTATGAACAAAAGAATGAGAAAATAGTAATAATAGATGCTCCTACTTTAATTGAAAATAATATGCATGAGGAAATGGATTATATTGTACTTGTATATGCTGATAATTCAGTTCAAATTCAAAGAGTTATGAATAGAGATAAATTAACTAAAGTTGAAACTGTTAGTAGAATAAATTCTCAAATGTCTATGGAAGAAAAGAAAGAGTTTGCGAATATTATTATTGACAATAATACTGATTTAATTGAATTGCAGAAGCAAGTTTATGATTTTATTGATTTTATAAAACTAATATGCTAAGTAAGGAGAATATAATGAAGTTTCTAAGAAAAACCTTTTGTGCAATAGTATTCTTAGTAGTAATCGTAGCAGCAATTGGCATAGGTTCGAGATATATTATAAAAGAAAAGTTTTTTCCTTATAAGTACCAGCAGTATGTTGATATGTACAGTTCACAGTATAATCTAGATCCATTGCTAGTACTAGCAGTTATAAAAACTGAAAGTAAATTTGATGATGATGCGCATTCACATAAAAATGCTGTAGGTCTGATGCAAATAACGGTTGATACTGGACAATGGGCAGCGAAAGAAATGGGATATAATACATTCTCTAAAGAAGACCTATATAATGAAGAATATAATATTAAAATGGGATGCTGGTATCTTAGGCGTTTGAATGATACTTTTGATAAAGATATGGATTTAACAATTGCGGCATATAACGCAGGACCAACTAATGTACAATCATGGCTTGATAATAGAAAATACTCTTCAGATGGAAAAAGTGTGGATTATATACCTTTTGGAGAAACAAAAAAATATGTTGATAAGGTAAACACATATTATCATATATATCAATATCTTTATGATAAAAAAGACGATTATTTTGAGGCAGATAAGGTAGTTGATCTGATGAAAAGTTTCCTAAATGTACATTTTTTAAGTTAATTATTAGTCTTTGCCTAATAATTAACTTAAATATTTTATGAAAATTACTTGAATTTTAAATAAGAATAGATTATCATTAAATGAGTAATTTATATTTGCAGGTGTGGTGGAATGGCAGACACGCTATCTTGAGGGGGTAGTGTTCACATGGACGTACGGGTTCAAGTCCCGTCACCTGCACCAAAATTTGATGAATTTCGTTGAGTTTCATATTTTAGAAACTTAGCGAAGAGCTTATATAACACATATTTAGTTATGAAAATAGCTAAATATGTGTTATTTTTTTGAAAAAACGTGTATTAGTATAAATAAAATATTTTTGGCTTTAAAGTTTTATCATTGTTTATAGTCCCATTAATATGAATAATTAAATCTTTAAAATTACATATAATGGAATTTGAATTTAGAAAGTTTTTAATATAAGTTAATGAAATAATAATACAGTTGTTATAATGATAGCTGAAAATTAAAATTTTAATGGGATTAAAAGGTTTTTGTAAAAAAACATCGAATAAGTATTTATACGATATGAATTTATTAGGTATTTATTATGTAATTAAAGGGGGAGAGGGTTTTAATGTTTAAATCTATTAAAGGTAAATTAGTATCACTTATATCTATGCTTATTATTTCAATGATTCTTTTAAGTTTGTATTCAATTAATAACTTAAATGTGATCAATACAGTTTCAGCTAATATGTCTACAGAATTAATTCCAGGATTAATTCATTCAGGGAATATAAACACGATGACTTCTGATTTTAGAATAATGGAATATGAACATATAATCTCAACTGACAAAAATGAAATGGCTCAAAAAGAAAAAGATATGGAAGCGAAGAATAGTGAAATCCAAAGTAATATTCAACAATATGAAAAAACATTTTTTGATGATAAAGATAGGCAATTATTTGAGATAGCTAAAAATGATTGGAATCAATATTTGAAGGTACATGAGAAAGTTATAAGCTTGAGCAGAGATTTAAGAACTGATGAAGCCATGGAAATTATGAATGGAGAGGCAAAGGAATATTTTAGTTCAGCATCACAATCATTGACTGAATTGTCTAGGTATAATCAAGAAATGGGAGAAACTTTCTCTAAGCAAGGTAGTGATATATATCAAAAAGTAAAGAATATATCTATAATAATTATTTCAATATTAATTATTCTTTCAATAATTATTTCATTTATGATTATTAAAGGAATAGTAGCATCACTAAAAAGTTTAAAGAATGAGTTAGATGCACTTGCAGAAAAAGGTGGGGACCTAACTCAAGAAATTAAAGTTAAATCTAAGGATGAAATTGCTGGACTTGCAAATAGCTTGAATAAATTTATATTAAACTTAAGATTAATAATTAGTGAGGTCAATGAGAGTACTGAAAATGTTATACATATAAATAATGATATAAATAGTAAGACAGATGATCTATCAAGTACAATAGAAGAAGTCTCAAGTAGTACAGAGAGTATTGCTGCGGGAATGGAAGAAACAGCTGCATCATCAGAGGAGATGTTAGCAACATCTCATGAAATTGAAAAAGCTGTAGAGGGAATCTCGGAAAAAATTCAAGATGGATTAATATCAGTTGAAGGAATACAAAAAAGTGCAGATGCTGTTAAGAGAAATACGATTGAGTCACAAGAAAAAGCTAAGGCGATATTTTTAGAGACAAAAGAAGGTCTTGAAAAAGCTATTGAAAACTCACATATTGTAGCTAGAATTAGTATATTATCTGAATCTATAATAGAGATTGCCGCACAAACAGATTTGTTGGCATTGAATGCTGCTATTGAAGCTGCTAGAGCAGGGGATGCAGGAAAAGGATTTGCAGTTGTTGCAGAAGAGGTAAGAAAACTTGCAGAAGAATCTAAGAATGTAGTTACTGAAATAAAGAATGTTACTGATAAAGTTACAGAATCTGTAGGTGATTTATCAAGCAATTCAAGTAAGCTTTTGAAATTTATTTCAAATAATGTAGATAATGATTATAAATCTATGATGGAAGTAGCAGATAAATATAGCAAGGATGCAGAATTTGTTAATAGTTTAGTTTCGGACTTTAGTTCAACTTCAGAGGAACTTTTGGCATCTATACATGATATTTTGAAAACGATAGATCAAGTTGCGGAAGCTTCCACAGATGGAGCAGAAGGGACTACTGAAATAGCAGAAAAGGTAGTTGAAATTAATGAGAAAACTAATAAAATAATATTAAATATAAATGAATCGAAAGAGAGCACAAGTAAATTAATTAAAAAAATATCTACATTTAAATTTTAATAAAAGTAATTGCTAATTTTAATTTCTGATAGATAGAAAGAAGAGATAAGCATTGATTAACTAATTTTATAGCCCTTAGCATAAATAGCTAAGGGCATTTTATTTATTTTCTAGGAATTTATATTGTAATGAAATCTGTATACATTGTGCCCCTTTGTGGGTATAAATTATGGAAAATGCTGATTCAAAAGGTCGCGTTTTAAATGAGAATAAAAAAGAAAATATATTCGCCTGACAAATTTTTCTCACGTACGTTAGAAAAGACAGAGGCGTAAAAAATATTATAAATGAACAGTTAAAATTAGATTTAAAAAGGGATTGGTTGTTAAATAAAATTATCATACATTTCATTTTAATTGAATAGGTAAATGTATAATAGTTATTTTCACCAAAATGGAAATGAAGTTTCAAGTGTGGAAAATAATTATTGAAGGAAAAAATGACTTTTGGTCATTTTTATATGATATAATTTATACAAAGAAATATTTTCTGACAGGAGCATTGAATATGAAGAATATAATAAATATTTTCAAAAGGGATATGAAGAATATATTTACTAACTGGGTGGCAGCGCTTGTTGTAGTAGTTTTAATGATAATACCATCTTTATATTCATTAATAAATATAGAGGCATCCTGGGATCCATATTCTAATACGAAGGGAATAGAAGTTGCAATTGTTAATGAAGATAAGGGAACGGTATACAAAGAACATAGTATAAATTTAGGCGATGAATTAGTTGATAAGCTTAAGGAAAATGATCAATTAGGATGGGTATTTGTAGACAAAGAAACTGCAAAGGATGGTTTAACAAATGAAAAGTATTATGCAATGATTGAAATACCACAAGATTTCTCCGAGGATGTTACAACCATAGTTAAGAAAGAGGTTACAAAACCTAAGCTAATATACACTGTCAATGAGAAGAAAAATGTCATTGCATCTAAAATAACTGATGCAGGTGTAAAAAGTGTCAAAACTCAATTAGATGAGAATATAACAAAGAGTATATCTGGAATAATGTTCAGACTATGTGATGAGATTGGTATAGATATACAAAACAATAGATCTGAGCTTAGAAATATAATAGATTCAGTATATAAATTAGATGATAATATGCCAGAACTTGAGAAAATGCTAGATGAAGCAATTAATGGAACAATAAGTTCTTCTGAATTAATGATAAAAACCAATGAGCTTATACCAACTGCGGCAGACACTATTGATGAAACTTCTGAATTTTTAAATGATACACAAAGTTTTCTAAATGAAACACAAGGAGATTTGCAGAATGAATCTCCACAAGTTAAAGAAGATCTTATTGAATGTGAAAATACACTAGACATTATAGGTACAGAGCTTAAAAATATTGATGAAAATATATCACCAGAAGTAGAAAAGAAAGCATTGTTACAGATATTAGATACGTCTAAAGCAATTAGGACTAGTTCTAGCGATGCTAAGTCTAGATTGAAGAATATAAAAAAAGCTATTGATAAGATTAGCGAAATAGAAATTCCTAAACCTTCAATTGACAACTCTCTACAAAGCTATGATGAGATAAAAAAGCTTCAGCAAATTTTTGATAAACAAGCAGATGTAATTGAAAATCAAAGAGATTTGTTAAAGCAAGAAAGTAGGACAATTTCTAAAATTATAGATAGGTTAGATAATATAGATGATAATCTTGATAAATTAATTGATAGAACTAATAAAGATATTGATAAATTAAATAGTGGAGATAAAATATTGGACACGCAGGATCTTACAGATACTAGAAAGGTATTAGATGATTTGCATAATTTAGTTTCTGATATAGCAGATAATTATGATTCGGAAATTGTACCAACAATTAATAAGGGGTTTGACTCAATGAGCGAGATAATTGATACTGGGTTAAACTTATCGGCTCAAGGAAAAAGAACTTTGCCAGATGTTCAAGAGATGTTGAATACTTTCAAAAATACAGCAGATTTATCTAATGATGAATTAAAAAAATTAAAAGAAAAGTTTCCAGATATAAGAGATAATGTACATGAGCTTGCACAGAGACTAAAGAAAATAGATAACAAGAAAGATATTGATGAATTATTAGATATGATAACAAATGATTGGAACGCTCAAAGTGATTTTCTATCTAGCCCTGTAGAAATTCAGGATAATAGATTATTCCCATGGCCTAATTATGGATCTACAGTAACACCATTTTATACAGTTCTTTGCTTATGGATTGGTGGATATGTATTATCAGTCCTAATTGGAACAGAGTCCCATTCAATAGAAAATGATAAAGAATTAAACAAGTACGAGAAGTATTTTGGTAGACTAACATTATTTTTATTCATAGGAATAGGCCAGGCTTTGGTTGCTAGCCTAGGGGCATTGTTTATACTGCATTCTTATTCAGTCCATCCAGTAATGTTCGTATTCTATTGTATATTTATAAGTGTTGTATTTAATTGCATAATTTACACAGCTGTTAGTCTTTTTGGGTACGGAGGAATAGTCATAGGTGTGGTATTGCTTGTTATACAGGTTGCTGGAACTAGTGGTAATTTCCCAATAGAAGTTAATCCGGCAGGATATCAAAAGCTATTTCCATTTCTACCATTTACATATGCAATAAGTGGAGTTAGACAAATTATGGCAGGAGTAATATATTCAATATTATTTAAAGATAGCATTATATTATTAATGTTTATGATAGGATCAATTATTATTGGAGTTTTGGCTAAAGAACCGATAAATGCAAAAAGAATAAATATTGTTGAAAAATTAAAAGAAAGTTCAATAATGAGTAGTTAAAATAATCTATATTGCAATATTAGGGGAATTGATTATGAAGAATATATTTAAGATATATAAAAGAGATATCAATAAAATACGTACTAATTGGGTAGCAAGACTTATGATTATAGTAATGATAATTATTCCATCTATGTACTCGTTGATAAATATAAAGGCTTCATGGGACCCTTATTCCAATACAGCTGGAATTAAGATTGCTATTATTAATGAGGATAAAGGTACTGTATTTAAGGACAAGAATATAAATTTAGGAGAAGATTTAGTTGATAAACTTAAGGAAAATGACAAATTAGGATGGGTTTTTACAGATAAGGAAAATGCGGAGCAAGGTTTGCTACTAGAAAAGTATTATGCAACAATTGAAATTCCAGAAAACTTTTCTGAAGACATTACAACATTGTTGGAAAAAAATATTAATAAGCCAAAGTTAATATATACAGTAAATGAAAAGAAAAATGCGATTGCTCCTAAAATGACAGATTCAGGTATAAAAACAGTAAAAAATGAGTTGGATGAAAATGTAATTAAGACAGTCTCAGGAATATTGTTTAGAATATTTAATGAAAGAGGAGTTGATATACAAGACAATAGACCTAAGCTTAGAAAAATAGTTGATAACATATATGAGTTAGATGATAATGTGTCAGAAATAGAAACACTTTTAGATGATGCAAGTAATGGAATAGTTGATTTGAAAAATGTGTTGACTAAAACTAATGATATGCTTCCAACAATATCTAATGCTATTGATTCATCAAGTGATTTTTTAAATAATAGTAAATCAGTTTTAGATGATACTCAAGGAAAACTATCAGACATTTCTCCAACAGTAAAGCAGGACTTAATAAAATCAGAAAATGTACTTGATAATTCAAGTGTAGAACTTAAAAATCTAGATGAGAATGTATTACCAGAAGTATCTAAAAAGGTGTTATTAAATATAAGGGATTCTGCTATTGCGACAGAGGAAACAATTAATAATATTAAATATAAACTTAGAAATATAAAGAAACTTATTGATAAATTAAGCGATATAGAAATCAAAATACCTTCATTTGGTGATAATGTTCCCAATGTTGATTCTATAAAATTAATAAGAGACAAACTAGATAAACAATTAAATTCAGTAAAAAATATGCAAGATGATTTAAAAGATATAAGTGAAATAATTTCAGATAATATTGATAAGCTAGATACCATTGAAGATAAATTACAAATAATAGCTGATAAATCGGATGAAGAAGTTAAGAAAATAGATAATGAGGGATTAAATGTTCAAACACTTAAGGATATTATAAAAGTTGTAGATGAAGTACATAGTTTGGTGGCAAATATTACAGACAACTATGATTCAGAAATTGTCTCAGGAGTAGAAAAAAGTATTAATTCAACTAGAAACGTTTTAGATGATAGCTTATCTATTATTGAAGAAGGTAGAAATACATTACCAGAAGTAGAAAAATTGTTAAGTGTTTCACAGGATGCTACCAATTTAACTAATGATGAATTAACTAGTTTAAAAAATAAATTACCAGATGCTAAAAATAAGATTCATGAATTGGCGGATAAAATCAAGGATATGGATGAAGAAGATAAAATTGATGAATTATTGGACATGATGACAAGTAATTGGGAAAATCAAAGTGACTTTGTAGCAAGCCCAGTTGAAATAGAAGATAATAGATTATTTCCATGGCCTAATTACGGTACAGCTACGACTCCATTTTATACCGTACTTTGTTTATGGGTTGGGGGATTGCTGGCTTCTGCTTTATTATCGCTGGAAGCACCTAAATTTGATGATGGAACAAAGATTAAACCATATGAAATGTATTTAGGAAAACTATTACTATTTTTGACAGTTGGAGTATGCCAAGCATTAGTTGCAAGTATAGGTAGCATAATCATGCTAAATGTTTATGCAGTTCATCCTATAATGTATATCTTTTATAGTATATTTGTAAGTATTATATTTGTAATTGTTATATATACTGCAGCAAGTATACTAGACGATGTAGGGAAAGCAGCAATTGTTATAATATTAGTACTTCAGATGGCGGGAGCAAGTGGTAATTTTCCGATTGAAGTTGCACCAGTATTTTTTCAAAAATTGTTTCCTTTTTTACCTTTCACATATGCAATTAGTGGTATGAGGCAGATTATGGCGGGAATAGTGTATTCAATATTGATTAAAGATATAGTAGTTTTGTCTATATATATGTTTGTTTCATTAATTGCTGGAATATTATTAAAAGGATTTATGAACAGTATTACAGTTAATTTTATGGAGAAGTTAAAGAAGAGTGGAATATTGAGACATTAATAGTTGTTAAAATAAAATTATTATTAATTGGAATAAATAGTCAACACAACTGATTGCTGGCTATTTTTTTCTGTAAAAAATTAATTGTATACATTTATTTATAAAAGTAAGGTGGCATAATAGAAGAAAATGATATAATAAGGTTATAGTTTCATAAAATAGGGGGAAAAATGGAAAAGTATAAAAGACAATCAAATGATTTTGTTATGAGTAAATCTATAATCATATATATTTATATAGCAAGTATATTTTTATATTTTATATTAAAATTTATTGTTAATGATGCTAATGTACATATACCTTTAATTTTTAGAATTTATTACATAACCCTAAGTATAACTTTATTTGTATTATTAAAGCAAGTGAGAAGATTTTACAAGAGATATGTTTCGAAGATAATAATAATATTTTTCTCACTAATGATTTTTATATCAGCGTTTGGATTTATAATGAAAATTTATGATGCAAATAATTTAATGGAAATTAAAAATTATATAAATTTAAGCAGAGAGAGTATATTACTAATAGAAACTTTTGCTAGTTATGTATTAACTGAATATTATTTTGAAAGAAGAAAATTAAAGATAGAAAGTTATGGAATATTAATTTTAATTATTACATGCACTTTACTGAGTCATTTTTCTAATTTGACTATACTCTTTGTGAAAATTATGTATACGGTTATTGAGATACCAGCATTTATAAAAATAGTTATGAACTTAAAAAAATCAAACTACTTAAGGGAACATGGATGGAGCATTATAAAAGTTTACATATCCTCAACGGTTCTGATATTTTTAATTAATATATATGCATTTAACAATAGCCAATATATAAAAGAGGCATTAATTGAAGTTATACATTTTGCAAACTTTACAATGCTTTGGAATTTTATTATATCTAGGTTGGTTAAAGATCCATATAGGGCCTTATCAAGTTCATTGAATTATAAAAATGGGGAATTAGATGAACTAAATCATGAAATAGAATTAGGGAATACCAAGTTGGAGAGTTCAATAAATTTATTAAAAAGCAAAGAGTATTTATATTCAACATTATTTAGGTTCATGCCACATCCAATTATAATTCTGAATGCAGAGAATGATAGAATATTATTTGTGAATAAGCAATTTCTAAAGATTTCAGGAATCTCAAAAAAAAGAGAAATAATAAATAAAAAAATAAGCAATTATATTGATTTTATAAATAACAATACAGAAAATAAGGATTATAATGCAATCCTTTATATAGGAAATCAAAAAAAATTTATAAAAGCAGAATTTTTGCCTTATTATGAAAATTTATCATGGAAGTTGCTATTGATTAAAGATAGAACTTCTAAAGTTCTTGTGGATGAAATAAGGAAAGAAGTTGAGAATAAACAAATTGAAGAAAGTATTAGGAGAGAATTTCTTTCAAATATAAGTCATGATTTGAAAACGCCAATAAATGTAATATATTCGGCAATGCAGGTAGAAAAAATATATGTTCAAAAAGAAGACTTTGATATTTTAAAGAAATATAATGATATATCCAAGCAAAACTGTATCTCTTTAATTAAATTAACCAATAATTTAATAGATAATTCAAAGATAAATTCCCATTATTTAACGCCAAGATTAGAGAATATGAACATAGTTGAGGTCATAGAGGACAATGTAATGTCATTAGTAGAATATGTGAAGTTAAATAATATAGATTTAATTTTTGATACTAACACTGAAGAGTGTTACTTAGATATTGATCGTGAATTTATGTATAGGATAATTCTAAATTTAGTTTCTAATGCTGTGAAGTTTACCAAAGATGGTGGACAAATATGTGTGGTGGTAAATGAATTTGATGATAAGGTTAATATATCTGTAGAAGATAATGGAATTGGAATAGATGAAGAATTTATATATGAAGCATTTAATAGATATTCAATTGGAGGAAATTGTAATCCTGACCGAAAAAGTGGGACAGGCATAGGGCTTTTTGTAGTAAAGCAATTAATTGAACTACAAGGCGGAAAAATAGAAATAAAAAGAAATAGTGATTTAGGGACAACTGTAAGTATTGAATTTAGGAAAGGGATATAGATATAGAGATGTATAATAGTTTCTTAGTATTGGACAAAATAAAGATAAAAATTAGGGGAATTAGAAACATGCAGAAGTATGCATTTTTAACGGTACTAATAATTTTATGCTCTATTATTTCTGATAATGTTAATTTTTATTTGCTATTAAATAATATAATTGCAATATCTATGATTTTTGCGTTTATTTATGTATATATAATAAGAGGTAAGTTTGTAGGCAAAGGTTTTGTAGCAAGATTTAAAATGATATATTTAATACTTATTATGATACTAGCTATAAATGTTACTGAGATAATAATATTATTTAAGGATATTTCTAAAAGTTACTTCATACTTCTTTATAGTATGCATGCTACTTTAGAATACTGCATAATAAAAATAGGACTTGTGGTTAAAAATAATGATAGAAAGAGTCTTATAATATGTATATCAGAAATACTAATCATTATAATGCTTGTTATTGGCTTCAATGGAGGAAATGGAATACATAATCCTTATGAAGTATCACTTTTTATATGGTGCATTACTATAAGTGTTTTGTTAAGTATAGGTTTGTGTATATCTACAGTACAAGATACTTTATCTAAAAGAAGGCAATTTACCATTGATGAATTTAGACAAATAATATTTTATATTTTTTCTATATTATTTAATTACTTGGGATTTATATGTTTTTATATGGGCTACGTTAAAGTTTCTGAATTTGTATTAATTGTTAAATGTATTACTTTATATAAATTTTATGATTACATAATAAGTAAAGTAGTGGACAGTTCATTAAAAGAACTTAATAATAATATAGGAAATGCAACTAAAACCAAGAAAGAACTTAACTCTATATTAAGGAAAAGGAACTCTATATTAAATGAAATAAATGTAATGATCCAAAAGAGCGGAGATAGGAATAATGAATTAATTGATTCTATTTATGGTGGTGTATTTCTATTTTACCTAGATAGACTTCGACATATAAATAAAAGGACATTAAAAACTTTAGACATAACTAATGATGAGATCTTAGGAATAGAAATAAATGAGTTTGTAAAAATGTATTTTGATATAACGCTTGAAGATATTAAGAGAGCGGGCAATTATATTCCATGCATAAAAATGAAACATACTGATTTCGAAGTTGAAATATTTTTGGCTTCCATAGATGAAATAAGCAAGATTCTTTACATACATGATATAAGTGAAATTAAAGAAAATAAAAAGATGAGAGAAATTCTTGAAGAATATTTGCAAGAGGATGAAATAAAAAAAGAATTTTTCTCTAATATTTCTCATGAACTGAAAACGCCTATAAATCTTATATTTTCTGCATTGCAGGTCAATCAAATTTATTTTAATGAAAATAATTTAGATGGAGTAAATAAAAATAGGCGGATTATAAAACAAAATTGTTTAAGGCTTATAAGGACTATTAATAATTTTATAGATGCTAATAAAATTTCAGAGGGATATCTAATTCCGAATTTAAAAATACATAACATAGTTAACATTGTAGAAGAGGTTTCGATGGCTTCTAATAAGTACATAAAATTAATAAATAATACTCTGACATTTGATGCACAGGAAGAAGAAATTTATGTTAAGTGTGATAAGGAAATGATAACAAGAATTATGTTGAATATTCTTTCTAATTCTGTTAAATATGGAAAGCAAGAGGGGAAAATAAATGTGAGTGTAGAGCTTTATATGGGTAACAAAGTTGCTATAAAAGTTAAAAATGATGGCTTGAAAATTGATAAAGAAACCATTCCATATATTTTTGATAAATTTACTAAACTGAATAAAACTTTTAATAGACTAAAAGAAGGAAGCGGTTTAGGGTTATTTTTAACTAAAGCCCTAGTTGAACTTCAAGAAGGAACTATACGGCTCACATCAAATAATAAGGGAAATGAATTCACAATAATTATGCCTATGGCTCAGCAATCGTATGAAAATAAATTTAATAATGAAGATTGGGAAACAAATTTATTAGAGGAAAAGGTAGATATAGAGTTTTCGGATATATATATTGAGTAGAATTAACTTAATATGAAATGAAAAAAGTAAGTGGACATGAATTTAATAAATTTATAGGTACTAAAAATAATTACAATTTGATATAAATAGTTTTATTAATTAATCATAGTTTTACATAAATAAACATATATTAAATTAGTTATGTTAAACTAATTACTTAAATTTGAGGTGTATAATTTATGTCAGAAAAGTCAGGGAATAAAAAGAGGATAAGAATTATTCCATTGTTTGTATCAATAATTATTCCACTTTTAATAGGAGGGCTTTCAACATTATTGGTTCCTAATATGAGATCAATATATGAAAGCTTAATTAGGCCACCTTTTTCGCCACCTGCAATGGTTTTTCCGATTGTGTGGACTATACTTTATATAATTATGGGAATATGCTCATATAAAGTATATATTTTAAAATATGAGAATATAGATGTAAGCTCTGCGATATTTGTTTACGCCATACAACTATTATTAAATTTTTTATGGACTATAATTTTCTTTGGGTTTAAGCTTTATGCGTTAGCATTTTTAGAACTTATTATTTTAATTATCTTTGTAATTTTAACTATAAAGAGGTTTTATGAAAAGATTGGGAAAAAGGCATTTCTATTAATTCCTTATTTGGCTTGGTTAGTATATGCAGGAGTGTTGAATTTTTTTATTTGGGTGTTAAATGAAATGTAAGTTGCTCATATTCCATGTAATTAATATTTTTAAGATGGTTGCTAAGATTAATATCTAGGTAATCATCTTTTTTATTTAATGCTATATTCTTATCACATGAGCTGGAAAAGACAGAGGTATAAAAACTTCGAACTTCACGGTTGCCTGTGATTTTATTCTGATTTTTAATATTATTTATGTTTTAGTTTATAAAAAAATATATCTATTTTGCCATTTAAAGAATATTAATATTATATACTATCAATTTAGGGAGGGGTCTGCTTTGAAATATTTTAATTAAGTATATAATAGATTCAAAGTGGGATAAGATATGAAGAAAGAATTAACTCCAAATGAAATTATTTTTTGTACTTCGTGTACAGATAACATTAAAAAAAGTAATATTAATAGAGTACCTGAATTTACATCTACTTTAAATAGAATTAAAAAGAGCTTGAGTGTTGAAAAAGAAGGATACAATATATATTACGTAGATTCGTTTTCAAAAGAGAAACTAGAGAATTTAATAGAGTGTGTTGAAAATATATATGAAAAACTTCCTGCACCAAAAGATATTTGCTATGTAACATCACAAGAACAACTAAATCCTACTGCATTATTTTTACCAAATGGTAAAGGAAATATATTAAAAGAAATGATTGATGATATAAAAGAGAAATACTTTGAATGCATAGTAGAGTTTTATAGCAGTTCTTCAGATGAGGAAAAGGAAGATATTATTGAAGAAATAAGTGAAAAAAGGAATAATTATATAACAAAACTTATGGATTCAGCAAAAAATAAGAATTTTGATGTTAAAGCAACTAGCGGAGGGTTTGTGTTTATTCCTTTGAAAGATGAAGGCAATGAGATGACTCAAAATGAATATGACAGTCTCGAAAGTAACACTCAAGAAAGTATCGAAAAACAAGCATCAAAATTAAAAAAAGAAGCAGAAGAAATTCTAGAGACATTAAAAGATATTGAAATAAAATCGATTAAGAAACTTAAAAGTATATACAAAGATTTTATAAAAAAGAATATGCAGAGTCATAAGGATGATTTATTATTACAATTTATTTCCCAGGATGATGTTTATAAATATCTTCTTCAAATGTATGATGATATAGAAGAAAGGGTAGTTGAATGCTACACTATCAATTTAGAGGATGATGAAGAGTATTTAAAAGATACATTCTCTAATTATAATGTGAATGTAATTGTTGATAATTCCAGCATAGATCATCCGAGAGTTATCTATGAGGAAGATCCTACTATTGGAAACTTAATTGGTACTATTGAATATAGAAACAATAATGGGGGGTATAGTACAGATATATCATTGATTTCTGCTGGTAGCTTGTTAAAGGCTAATGAAGGATGTCTTATACTAAGATTAAGTTCATTAATCAGCAGTGGAGTAAGCTACTACTATCTAAAAAAATCATTAATTCATGGTAAAGTAAACTATAATTATACTAAGAGTTATTTAGAAATGATATCTATCGCAGGATTAAAGCCAGAGTCAATTCCTATTAATTTGAAGGTTATTTTAATAGGCGACTATGAGAGTTTTCAGATATTATATGATAATGATGAGGATTTTAAACAAATATTCCCAATCAGGATAGAAGCGGATACTGAATTGAAATATAATGATATTACTAAAAATTCTATTGAAGGATTAATAAAAGAAAAGGTAAAAAAAGATAACTTGTTGAATATAACGGATGATGCTCTTAAGGAAATGATTAAATTCCTTGCTAGGGTCGCAGGTCAAAGAAATAAAATATCTATAGATGATTATTATATAAATAAATTACTGCATCTATCCAATAATAATGCAAAAGAAGATAAAAGAAAAAATATAGAAAAGCAAGATATAATTGATATAGCATATGAAGATGAAAAGATTTTAGAAGATATAATGGATAATTATAAAAGTAAAAAAATATTGATAACAGTAAACGGAAGAAAAACAGGAATAATTAATGGGCTTTCTGTAGTTGGAAATGGATCTTATAGCTTTGGTAAGCCTATGAGGATAACATGTTTATCAAATATAGGAGATGGAAGAATAATCGATGTGCATAAAGAATGCAAGATGAGTGGAAATATCCATGAAAAATCGATTGGGATATTGCGAGGACTATTAAGTAATTTAATAAGTCCTTATGAAAAATTGCCAGTAGATTTTCAATTAAGTTTTGAACAGACTTATGGAATGCTTGAAGGAGACAGTGCTTCTGTGGCAGAGATAATCTGTATTCTATCAGCTTTAAGTAAGAGGCCAATAAGACAAAATATTGCTGTCACTGGATCTATAAATCAGTTTGGAGAAATTCAGGCAATTGGTGGGGTCAATGAAAAAATCGAAGGCTTCCATAGAGTTTGCAGCATTATTGATAAAACAGATGGAAAGGGTGTTTTAATTCCAAGTACAAATGCTGATGAATTAATATTAAGATATGAAGTTGAAGATGATATTAGAAATGGAAAGTTTCATATATATACTATGGAAACTTTAGAGGATGCTATTGAAGTATTAATACTTGATGAAGGAGAACCAGTAAAAAGTTTCTTTAAGGAAATAGAAAATGAAATTTTAAAATATAAGGGTGGAAAAAAGAAAAAGTAATTATTGGCTTATCTAATAAGTTAAATCTTTAAGTTAGATATCCCAACTAAGATATGAACTTATTCATATAGCTCGCCGAAATAAGAATTATACTGTTGTTCCAGTTTCTAAGGAAATTATGATGGATGATTCTAATTTCTAGTTGGGATATATTTTATAGTATAAATCTAACTTATAGTTTGGTTATCTATAAGAAAATAAAATAGAAGATGATCTTATAATATATATTTATATGAGTATATCGGGATTATCTTCTATTTTTTATGCATTAAGCAAAAATAATATATTCATTTAATATTCGATAATTATGTAGTGTAGTTAATTATCGGTATCTTTATTTTATATATCGTTAATATATGTGATATAGGCGGATAATTAAGATTATGAGTTATAATAAATAGAAAAAAATGTAATAAATAGTTTGACGTTGAATAAAATAGTATGTTAAAATATGGTAAAAGGTGAAATGAGGTAAAAGAGGAGGTGAACGTAGAATATCTTAAAACTTAAATATATAAGTTTAAAACTACATTGTGAGATATTCTTAATTAATATGTATTTAAAATTTGAGAAACAAAAAAATATTCTAATAACTACTCTTAGTGGTGAACTAGATCATAATAGTGCAGAGGAAGTTAGAGTAAAAATTGATGATAGGATAGATAGAGATAATATAGAAAAAGTTATTTTAAATTTTTCAGGAGTTACTTTTATGGATAGTTCAGGAATTGGAGCTGTCTTGGGTAGATATAAAAAACTATCGAACAAAGGGGGTATGCTTTGTATTGCAGAACCTAATAAGAATGTTAATAGAATTTTTGAACTGGCCGGATTGTACAAGTTAATTAAAAATTATAATACTGTAGATGAAGCAGTAAGGTGCATTTAGATGGAGGGGTTATCATGTCTGACAATAAAATGAGCATAGAATTTGTAAGCAAATCTCAAAATGAAGCTTTTGCAAGAGTTGCAGTTGCAGCTTTTGTTGCTCAATTAGATCCAACAATTGATGAAATAAATGATGTAAAAACAGCAGTGTCTGAGGCAGTTACTAATTCTATAATACATGGATATGAAAATAGAGAAGATGGATTAGTTAGAATTGAAGCAGAAATTAATGAAGATCAAGTAACTATAGCGATTATTGATAAAGGAATTGGAATTGATAACATAGAGCAAGCTATGGAACCATTATATACATCAAGACCAGATTTGGAAAGATCTGGTATGGGATTTACTGTAATGGAGACATTTATGGATGCGTTAGAGGTTGACAGTGAAAAAGGTAATGGTACAAAGGTGGTAATTAAGAAGAAATTTAACGTGGTAAGTTAGGTGAAATAAGATGGAAAAAGAGGATTTAAAACGAGAGGATTACAATTATGATAAGAATCCAAAGCTATTAGCTCTAGCAAGAAGTGGCGATACTGATGCTATGAATAAATTAATAGAAATGAATTTGCCATTGGTGTCATCTATAAGTAAAAAGTTTCTAAATAGGGGATATGATTATGAAGATATATTTCAAATAGGATCTATTGGGTTAGTTAAAGCTATTAATAATTTCGACTTAAATTATAATGTTAAGTTCTCTACTTATGCAGTTCCTATGATTATAGGAGAAATAAAGAGATTTTTAAGAGATGATGGGATGATAAAGGTAAGTCGTAATGTTAAAAGCCTTGCTAGAAAGATACATTTTCAGAAAGAGATTTTAACCAAAAAGCTTAAGAGATCACCTACTATAGAAGAGCTTGCAGATTATGCAAATGTTGATAAGGAGGAGATCTTATTTGCAATTGAATCTTCTAATAGCTTACAATATTTATATGATACAATACATCAGGATGACGGAGCTCCAGTTCTTTTAATAGATAAACTAAGTGAGAAAAGTGCAGATGATGAAAATCTTATTGAAAAGATAGCTCTTAAAGAAGCATTAAATAGTTTAGATAATAAAGCTAAACAGATTATAATGTTACGTTATTTTAAAGATAAAACACAAGTTCAAGTAGCTAAAATGTTAGGTATAAGCCAAGTGCAGGTATCGCGAATTGAAAAGAAGGTTTTAGCTGAAATGCGGAAAAAATTAGAAGAATAAAATTTGCTAATTACACATTGGTAAGAAAAATGATAAACATAAAAAAGAGTTATTATGGAATATATATTTGTATAATTTTTTATTAAATTAGGTCAAATATATATTCTATTTTTTTTATAAAATATATGCCAAAAAATAACACGATTAATCTTAATAATTTTGCAAATGATAGATATACAGGTAAAAAAGGAGAGTGATCATCTTGACTAATAATAAAGAAGTAAATGAAGAAAGAATAAAGCAAAAATATAATGATATGGCCAATGAAGCCATTCCAAAATCAAAGATACTTAAAGATTGCTTAAAAGCGTTTTTAGTTGGAGGATTAATATGCGATGTAGGTCAATTGATTTACAATATTGCAGCAGGATTTGGGATTGCAGAAGAACAAATAATGAATATGGTTCCTATTATAATGGTATTTTTAGGAGCTTTGTTAACAGGTACTGGAGTATATGCCAAATTGGCTAATTTTGGTGGAGCTGGTACTGTTGTTCCGATAACTGGGTTTTCTAATGCTGTAGTTTCTCCAGCAATAGAGTTTAAAAAAGAAGGATTTATATTTGGAGTCGCAGCCAAAATGTTTACAATTGCAGGACCAGTATTGGTATATGGTATTGGTACATCAGTAATAATAGGAATAATTTATTATATAATTGCAATAATTTAAATCAAAAAAGGAATTGGAATTTTAAGATGGGGATATGTATTTTTTTGATAAATAATCGAGTTGCTTTTAATTCAAAAATGTAGAGGAGTGATTAATTTGCAAATGAAGAATAAAAAGATAGGAAATCAAACTGTAAAATTAGATAATCCACCAAAAATAATATCAACGCATTCTATAGTAGGCCCTAAAGAAGGGGAAGGACCGCTAAGTGAATACTTTGATGAAATATTAAACGATGACATGTTAGGAAAGGAAAGTTTTGAAAAAGCCGAAAGCGAGATGATGTTTACGGCTATATCGCAAGCTTTAAAAAAAGGGAACCTTAAAGAAACAGATATAGATTATTTATTTTCAGGGGACCTATTAAACCAAATTATTTCATCAAGTTTTGCAGCTAGAGAATTCAGTATTCCATTCTTTGGATTATACGGTGCTTGTTCTACTATGTCGGAATCTTTGAGTTTAGCATCAATAATTATGGATGGAGGATTTGCTAAATATGTAGTTGCAGCTACATCCTCACATTTTAGTTCAGCCGAAAGGCAGTTTAGATTTCCACTTGAATATGGATCTCAGAGACCACCAACAGCTCAGTGGACAGTAACAGGGTCGGGAGCAGTAGTTTTAGGACATGAGGGAAATTATCCGGAAATAACATATGTGACAACAGGAAAAGTCAAAGATTATGGGCAAAAAGATGCTAATAATATGGGAGCAGCTATGGCACCAGCAGCGGCAGATACAATTGTAAATCATTTTAAGGATACAGGAAGAAAACCGGAAGATTATGATGTTATAGCCACAGGAGATTTAGGTGTAATAGGAAGAGAACTTACTGATAAATTAATTGAAGACTTTGGATATAATATTAGAAATCAACATATAGATTGTGGCGAAATTATATTTGATAATGAAAAGCAGAATACATTGTCAGGTGGAAGTGGTTGTGGATGTTCAGCAGTTGTTTTTACAGGTTATTTATATAAAAGACTTATGAAAAAGGAAATTAAAAGAGTATTGTTAGTTTCTACAGGTGCACTTATGAGCACTACGTCTTCTCTTCAAGGTGAGACAATTCCAGGAATAGCACATGCAGTCGCTATTGAAATGAATTCAAATTAAGGAAGAGGAAGCTTATAAATAAACGAGATATTAGATTATAAAAATCTTTTGTTTGAAAGGAATGAAAATTGAATGAATTATATAAGTGCATTCATAGTTGGGGGCATTATTTGCGTTATAGGTCAAATATTAATAGACGTTACAAAATTAACTCCAGGAAGAATCTTAGTAGTGTTTGTTGTGCTTGGAGCTATAGTAGGTGCCTTTGGATGGTATGATAAATTAGTTTCTATTGGTGGAGCGGGAGCCACAGTTCCGTTACCGAGCTTTGGAAATGCATTAGCTAAAGCTACAATAAAAGAGGTAGATGAGATAGGATTATTAGGAGCTTTTACAGGTGGAATTAAAGGAGCGGCAGCAGGAATTACAGCATCAATATTCTTTGGATATCTTATGGCACTAATCTTTAATCCAAAAACCAAAAAATAAATAAATTTAATATGGAAAAATAATTGAGCCCAATGAAGATTATTATAGTAAAAATGCCTTAAATAAAATTAACTTTTATAAATATGTATCGAAAATATATATAAGATATTAAAGTTTTGCCTTTTAATGTCTTTAAACGTATAATTATACTATAAATGAATGTAGATATATATATATGAAAAATATAGTATAATAAAGAAGTTATTAATGAAGTAATTAGAATGGTGGGGTTTTTTTGGAAAAATACTGCAATAACTCTTGGGCTCAAATAGTTGAATTACTAAATAGTAATGTTCAAAGTGGACTTAGTGAAAATGATTGTGACGCATTAAGATTAAAATATGGGACCAATAAGATTGATTTACCAAGTGGAAATAAAATTTATAAACATATACTAAATGCTTTAAAGCAAAGATCTATAATTATAAATTTGATAATTACAATAATTTTATTCGTATTTGAACATTATTTATTTGGTATAATAACAGCCTTGATATTATTATTAAATTTAATTTTAATAGTAATGCATACTATAAAAAGAGATAAAGAAATTGGAGCTTTAGAAAGGCTGAATTCTGCAGATACAGTAGTTATTAGAGATGGATCTCAGAAAATCATAAAATCTGAAGAATTAGTAATGGGTGATATAGTAAAAATTAATAAAGACTCGATTATTCCAGCAGATATAAGAATAATAAGTGCTAATGAAATTAAAGTTGACGAAAAGAGTATAACAGGAGAAGCATTTTATAAGGAGAAATTTGAGAGTAAAATAATAGGAAATATATTTTCTCTTACAGATATGAAAAATATATTGTTTAAAGGGTCTATAATAAAATCAGGTAGTGGACTAGGTATAGTAATATCCACTGGTAATTCTACTCAATTAGGTAGAATGCTTACCATGCTTACGTATGCAAGTAATAGAAAACATAATTTTGGGACAATGATATCTAAAATTTTAGAAAGATATTTATTAATTTATTTCCTAGGAATTATAATTATAGGATCATATTTTGTATATACAGGACAAGATGCAAACAAAAATTACATATCCACAGCTTTATTTGCCCTTGGTTGTTTTCCAGTTACTATAATCGCGAAATTAGTTTTTAAAAATACAATTAAAAGCTTTAGGAATGAAAATATAGAAATAATAAATTTTTCAGTATTTAATTTAATTAAAGATGTTAATATTTTATTTTTAGATAAAGTTGGTGCAATAAGCAAAAAAGAAATGATAGTCAAAAAACTATTTATTAATGATAATTTGATATCGACTGAAGATCCTTATGTAAAGGAGACAACTTTTGATAGGATAGTTGAGATATCATTAATATGTAATAACGCTATTTATAATCCAAGTGATGATAGTGGAAAAGGTGAGTTAGATGAGCTTGCTTTCTTGAGTTATGCTGCTAGAAAAAAAATTTATAAAGCAGCTATAGATAGTAGGAATTCTAAAATTTTAGATATACCTATGGATTCTGATAAGAGATTCTCTACAGTTGTAAGTAAATTTAATAACAGATATAGAGCTAATACTAGAGGAAACGTAGATGATGTTTTAGAGCAATGTACACATGTCATGATAGAAGGTATTGAGAAAGAGATTACGGATGAATACAAAGCAAAAATAAAGGAAGTTGATATGAATTTATCTATAGAAGGGTTAATAACAGAAGGTTTTGCGTATAGAAACTTTACTTATGAACCATCTAAATCTGAAAATATAGAAAGCAATATGGTCTTTGTTGGAATAATTGGATTGGAAAATCCACTTGAAGAGAATCTCGAAAATACAATAAATCGAATTAAAGATAAAGCAATAGTACCAATATTATTTACAGAAGAAAGTAAATTAAGTGCTATAACAAACGCAAAAATGGCTAATATAATAAAGAATAATAATCAGGTAGTAGCAGGAATAGAACTGGATTCTTTAAATCATCAAGAATTAAAGGATTTGCTTTGTAGAGTAAGAGTTTTTTGCAGAGTAAATCCAGAAATTAAATCAAAGATTGTTTCATTATTTATAAAAGATGGGCATAAAGTTGCAACTACTGGTGAAACGCTAGGAGATCTTCCAGCGCTCAACTTATCAAATGTAGGAATAGGTAAAGGAAAAGCATCTACAATTGTAAAAAAGGTATCAGATGTATATATTAAAGAAAATTACCTAGATGGGTTCTTTAAAATAAGAGATTTTTCCAGAGTATTTGATAGAAATATAGATAGAGGATTCAAAGTGTATTTCATGGCTTTATTTTCAGAACTTATAACTTTAATGGGAAGTATTATAATGGGACAAACCGAAAGTTTAGATTTTGGGAATGTGGTAACGATAAATGGGGTTTTATTCATTCCATTATCATTAATAATATTACTTAAAAAAGGGCGAGATATTACTAGAAATGAAATGATAGTTAGATCATTTGTTCTAAGCATAATTACAATGGTTTCAATTTACAAACTTGGTGATAAGGAAGCAGCTATAGTGACATTAGCTATATTATCAATTGGAATTTTATTATTTACATTATTTAATAGCAATATTTCTATAAGAAAATTTTCTAACGAATTGATTATGCCTGTTATATCATTGGTAGTAATTATTATTGCCGTAATTAGTATGATTTTAATTAATGGAATATTAATTAGAGATATAATAGGAATAGAAATAGCAGCATCAATAATATTTTTATTAATCTTTGAAATTTTAGCTAGAAAGTGGCAAAACTCATTAATGAGGTGAGTTGATGTTTTCTAAAAAAATAGGAGATGTAGGAAATCCACTAATATACATATTTTTGACGCTTGCAATTAGTTGTATTTTCTATGGAATGAATAGGGAATTTAGGGGGCTTACAATATTCATTGTAGCCTTCTTTTTTATATGCATATTTTATTATTGTGGTTTCAGTTTCTTTGCTATTATGATTATCTTTTTTGTTGTTGGAATTTTAATTAATTGTTCCTACTATAAAATTCCAAGCAAAATAGACGGAGAAGTAAGAATAATAAAAATAAGCAATTATAGTGTTATAGGAAGCTATGAAGGCAAGAGTATTACGATAACAACTAATAGTAAGAATTTAAGTGTAGGTGAAAAATATAAAATTATAGGAAAAGTTGATGATATGCAAGATAGATATAATGGGATAGTTGGGGAAGTAGAGCCTAAAGTATTGTATAAGATTAATGGGGATTTGATAACAAAGCTTTATGAGATTAAAAGAAATATATATTTGAGGTTAGAAGAAAATCTAGGAACAAGAAAAGCGGGGCTAATATCATCAATTGCTTTTGGTTATTGCGATTATTTAGATTTTGAAGACAAAGATGATATGAAAAACTTTGGAATAATACATAGCATAAGCGTTTCAGGGTTACATGTAGCTATAGTATATGGTTTTATAAGGATTTTTGTTGGAAGAAATTTAGGCATTTTGACGACTATGATATATGTCTTATTTACAGGACTCAATTATTCTAGTATAAGGTCTTTTTTAATGCTTGCATGTGTAGAAGGTGGACGTATTTTAAAAAGAAATAATAATTCAATTTCTGCTTTGTGTTTCTCTGCGACATTTTTGGTTCTTTATGAACCGTATAGTATTTTTAATATATCTTTTCACTTATCTTATTTAGCTACTTTGGGAATAGCAATGTTTAATAAGAGATTCAATGATGTATTATATAAATTGAATATTAAATTAAGAGAAGCATTAAGTTTAACGTTAAGCGCTCAGATATTTACGTTACCATATCTAATCTTAATTTTTAGGGATTTTTCAGCAAATTTTATTGCTGGAAATTTAATTTTGGCTCCATTTGTAGATCTTATGGTTATTACAGGAAATGCATTAGTATTGACATATACTTATCCTCAATTATTTGATTTTTGCAGTTATATAAACTTGAAAATAATAAATATATTTGATTATATTCTAAACTATATGGAGAACTTTTCATTGCCAATGTTTTATGGAAATGAAAATGTAGTTTTTTTCTATCTATTTTTAATGTTTAGTGTTTATTTTGTGAAAAAGGGATATAAAAAGTTTGTTTATATTCCTCTTATAGCTATTTTTATAATTACAATTCAAATATATAGTCCAATTCCAAGCATAAGGTATTATAAAGAAGGTGCTATTTTGGTTTCTTATAAAGGTGATAGAATACTAATATCTAATAAAAATCAAATTGATATAAATAGGCTTTCTAAATCAGCACTTGCAACAAAATATTTTAGACAGAGAAGTACAATTGCTATGACTGGAATTTGTAAAATAAGTTTCAAAGGAAAAGATTACGTTTTAGATACTGGTACTAAAAAATATCTATTAAAAGTAACAAGTGATAAAACTCAATATGAAGAGTATGATATAATAAATTTTAATGATAGGATTACTAATAACATATTTATAATAGACGGAAGGGTAATATAGGTTTATAGATTTATATTAGAAGCACATTTTATACGAAAGGAAAATTAAAGTGATTAATTACGAAGTTTATGAGCAAGAAATCGAAAAAGGAAATATAAAAAATGGGTATATATTTTGTGGGTTGGATGAAGAATTTATTAAAGATGGAATAAACATAATTATTAAGAAAAATGTAGCTGAAGAATTTAGGGAGCTCAACTTAATACGGATAGATGGAATGAATACAAGTTTTGATTCTATCATGAATGCGTGTGAAACAATGCCATTCATGGGAGAAAAAAAAGTTGTAGTTGTTTATAGGGCAAATTTTTTACAGGATAAAACTGATTCGTCAGGAAGTAAAATATATAATGATCTTAAGAATTACATATCAAATTTACCTCCATATACAGTATTAATAATGTATTATTTATTGAATGATAAGAGAGATAGACCAAATAAAAATAAAAAATTAGCTACTATGGGTAAATCCTTAACTGTAGTATATTGTGATAAATTAAAAAGGGACAAATATTTAAAGAAAGTATCAGAAGTTTTTAAAGAAAAAGGAAAGCAAATTGGAAGAACTGAATTATCATATTTCTGCGAGAAAGTATATAATAACTTTGATATTATAAAAAGAGAAGCTGACAAGCTTATAGCGTACTGTAATGAAAGAGAAATAAAAAAAGAGGATATTGACATACTTATTTCAAATTCAAGTGAGGATGATACTTTTGATTTAGTTGAATTAATAGCTACAAAAAAGATTGATAAAGCTATAGATACGATGAAGGAAATTTTATATAAATCAGATCAGCATATGCTGATAATAAGTGCAATTCAAAAACATTTTTTGAGGTTATATGAGATAAAGATAAAACTTAGCAATGGAAAAAAAGTAGATGATTTCATGTTAGACTATAGATTACCACAGTTTGTTTGTGAAAAATTGATAATGCAGACAAATAAATTTACTGAAAAGCAACTGTCAGAGTTAATTAAGCTTTGCGTTAATACAGAAACAAAGTTAAAGTCAACTGGAATAGATAAGAATATGGAAATGGAATTTCTTTTAATAAACACGCTTACAGTTAAAAAATAATATTTATTAATAATATAAATTCCTAAAGAATAAAAAATAACCCATCTACTTAGATGGGTTTTAAGATTATGCCATAGAGTTTAACTTAGCAGCTAATCTTGATTTCTTTCTAGCAGCCATATTTTTATGAACAACTCCCTTAGTAGCAGCCATATCTAATGACTTAACAACTGATGTAAATAAAGCTTTAGCTTCTTCATTATTCTTAGCTTCTATAGCAGCTTCAAATTTCTTTATAGTAGTCTTTAAAGCAGACTTAATCATTCTGTTCTTTAAAGTCTTAGTTTCAGTAACTTTAATTCTCTTTTTTGCTGATTTTATATTTGCCATTCTTAATTCACCCCCTTAAATTTTTATAGGGTCTCTGCAGTTTTTGGGGAAATCTGCGTACGAGTTCATATTCAACAAACCTTATTATAGCATCAGAAGTTATGTAATTCAAGTATTAAATTCAAAGAAAAAGGAAAAATAAGACTGAGTAAATTTATAAAGAGGTGTTGGTATGATAAATGTAAGAACAGATTTAGTACTTGAAGCGAGAGAAATTTATAAGGAAAGTCACAAGGATGAAGTAGATATAGATGGAATAGAAGTTATAGAAGAAAGCGATGATGATATTAAGGTAACTACGGTAAAGGTAAAAAATGATGAAGGTGCTAAAAAAATTGGAAAGCCAAAGGGAAATTATATAACTATAGGAATGCCAGATTTTACAGCATATGATGGCGAAACTATGGATAGAGTTTCACAAGTGGTATCAGAGATTTTGCAAAGATTAATTAAGATTGATACAGATAAAACAGTATTAGTTGTAGGGCTTGGAAATTGGCAAGTTACACCAGATGCGTTAGGTCCGAAAGTGACAGAAAAGATTATGGTAACTAGACATTTACAAACAGTTATGCCTGAAGCAATTGATGAATCTGTTAGACCTGTCTGTTCAGTAGCGCCCGGAGTGCTTGGAGTCACAGGAATAGAAACTGTGGAAATAATTAAAGGTGTTGTAGAAAAAATTAAACCAGACTTAGTAATATGTATAGATGCTTTAGCTGCAAGAAAAGTTGAAAGAGTGAATACAACAATCCAAATTGGAGATACTGGAATATCCCCAGGTGCAGGAGTAGGAAATAATAGAAAACAGATAAATGAGGAAAATTTAGGAGTTAAGGTTATTGCAGTAGGTATTCCAACTGTAGTAGATGCAACTACAATTGCTAATGATACTATAGACTCTGTAATAGATTCATTAATAAATAATTCATCAAGTGGCAATGAATTTTATAAAATGTTAAAATCTCTTGATAAAAATGAGAAGGAAAGACTTATTAAAGAAGTAATGTCATCAAAAGCAAGTATGGATATGATAGTTACACCTAAGGACATTGATTTAATGGTTAATTCGCTATCAAGAATAATAGCTAATGGGATAAACATGGCAGTTCAACCTAATATGGATATGGATGAGATTAATAAGTTTATGGGTTGATTATCAATAACATATTTTTTGAATTTTAGAATAAAAATAAGAATAAGGAAAGAAGGTCTCAAAGTAATTTGAATTATTTTGAGACCTTTTTATTTTAGATTAATTATCAATGTATCTTTTAATCTATTCTAATTTTTAAATAAATGGAATGAGATTTATTAGAATAATTATGTAAATTCGTTAATATAAATATAAAAAAGGGCAAGGGGGGGATTACCGTGATGTATATGAGCAGAAGAGGAAAAAAAGGTGAAATTAGTAAAAGGATAAAAGCAAAACCTAACATTAATATAGGCTTAATAATCCTCATTTTAATTATAGGTGTATTTTTCATAAGATTAGGTAATGTTTTAAAAAACAACAAAGAAAGAGGAGCATTTGCCTATGTTCAGTTATTAAATTTAGGAATGCCGATAATAGAATCCCAAGTTTATGATGAAGGAACCTATGCTGAAAATAAGCTTTCATTAAAAAATGTTTGTTTTCAAGTATTAGGATTAAATAATCTTAGTTATAAAGGAATAATTCAAAATGAACTTAGTTTCTTTGGAGATGGTGAAAGTTCTAGCAATACTGAAACTAATTTTAGTTTTAATCCGTTTCAAATAAGTGAGGACAGTATCTCAAAAGTACAAGTAAACACTGATAGTAAGAATACCCCGATATATGATCCTAGTTTAAAGAAGACATTAGATAAATCTAAGCCAGAAGTATTAATATATCATAGTCATACTACAGAAAATTATAATGCATCAGAGCCAGATAGTTTAAATGAAGATACTAATGTAGTTGGGGTAGGTGATGTTCTTGCTAATGAATTAGAAGAGAATTATGGGATTTCAGTTATACATGACAAAACTAATAATTGTATTTCTTATAATGATAGTTATACAAGATCTGGAGAAGTGGTTGATAAATATTTAAAACAATATGGAGATTTTAAAATGGTTATAGATCTGCATAGAGATTCTGTGGAAGATAAAGCTGCTACAACAACAGAAGTTGATGGAATGAGCGCATCTAAAATAATGTTTGTAAATGCTGAAAATAGTACGAGATATCCTAAAAATAAAGAACTTACAGAGAAAGTATTTAATAAAACAGCTGAATTATTCCCAGGATTGCCTATAAAAATATTGACATATCATAGAGGGAAAAATGCATTTAATCAAAGTAAAAGCGATGGATGTTTACTTTTTGAAATAGGATCTCATACTAATACACCAGACGAGTCAAAAGTTACGGCAGAATGTATGGCTAGAGTGATTGCAGAAGTTTTGAATAAGAAATAAATATAAAGTTATATGGAAAAGGTTTGGAAGTTATATTGAGTGCATATGAAAAATTAGATAACATGTAAGTGTGATTTTTAAGCACTAAGTATTTAAATAGATATTTCAAGTTGAGATTTAATGATAATCTTGATAATAAAAATTAAAGGAAAGATTAGGAATCTAAAGTTAAAATTTAGATCTCTAGTCTTTTCTTTATTTTAATTTATTAACACATAATATTGAGATAATTGGTGAGTAGATTGTTTGACTGAGAAAGTTGGGACTGAATAATAGTTTTGCTATATGGAAAGAATCTAAATAAAAATTAAAAATAAATAAAAAAGGGTGTTTCAACATTGAAGAAAATTATTAAAAGTAGCATTTTAAGAAGAATATCACCAATGATTTTTATAGTATTTATTATTTTTCTTGGAATAATTAAAATAGATATGATTAATACTAAGGCATTATCTCCTCTTGGAAATACTAATGAAAATTATAAACTTGTAAGTAATGAATTTGGAGAAGATTTCTCGAATTTTATTAAGGATAATTCATTTCTTAAAATTTATAAGGAATCTGAAAAAGATGTTTTAGTTAAGATAGGAAGCAATGATTTTAGGATAAATAATCAATCTTCTTTTATTAAAAAAATAGAGGATATAATTGAAAGAATAAAACCATAATATTAGTTAAAATATTTAGTTAATTTTAAAATATATATAAGGCATATTAGACATAGAGCAATGAGGGAAAGTTTTGATAGCCTTTCTTTATGGATGTATGTTATAATTTAGCTGATTTAATTATAACGGGGGTGAAAGTACTGTTTTTCGTTAAGAATAACAGTTATGCGTATGAAAAGTGAAAGACAAAAACATATCAGAAATTTTTCAATTGTAGCACATATTGATCATGGTAAATCAACCCTTGCGGATAGATTACTTGAAACTACAGGAACCTTAACTAAAAGGGAAATGGAAGAACAAGTTCTAGATAATATGGAGATAGAAAAAGAAAGAGGAATTACAATAAAGTCTCAAGCAGCGAGGCTTGTATATAGAAGAGACGATGGTGAGGAATACATTCTTAATTTAATTGACACTCCAGGACATGTAGATTTTAATTATGAAGTTTCAAGAAGTTTAGCAGCTTGCGAAGGAGCGATATTAGTTGTTGATGCAACACAAGGTATTCAAGCTCAAACTTTAGCTAATTGCTATTTAGCGTTAGATAATGATTTGGAAATTGCACCAGTAATAAATAAAGTTGATCTGCCTTCTGCAAGACCCGATGAAGTTAAGAAAGAAATTGAAGATGTAATAGGAATTCCAGCAGAAGAAGCTCCTACTATATCTGCTAAAACAGGGCTTAATATAGGTGATGTATTAGAGTGTGTTGTTAAAACTATACCTTCACCTGATGGCGATGAAGAAGCTCCTTTAAAAGCATTAATTTTTGATTCTTACTACGATAGTTATAAGGGCGTTGTATGTATAGTTAGAGTAATAGACGGAAGAGTAAAGATTGGAACTAAAATTAAATTGATGGCTACGAATAAAGTTTATGACGTTACTGAAGTCGGAGTGTTTACTCCAGGAGTGCTTCCAATCAGTGAGTTAAGTGCTGGTGATGTTGGATATGTAACAGCATCCATAAAAAATGTTAGAGACGCAAGAGTTGGAGATACTATAACTGAAGCTAATAGACCAACCGAAACAGCACTTCCAGGTTATAAACCTGCTATACCAATGGTCTATTCAGGAATATACCCAGTTGATGGAGCAAAGTATGATGAATTAAGAGAAGCTCTTGAAAAGCTACAAATAAATGATGCGGCATTAAGCTTTGAGCCGGAAACATCCATTGCTTTAGGTTTTGGATTTAGATGTGGATTCTTAGGATTATTACATATGGAAATAATTCAAGAAAGAGTTGAAAGAGAATTTAATTTAGATATAATTACTACTGCACCATCTGTTATATATAAAGTAATCAAAACTGATGGGGAAATATTAGAAATAACAAATCCAACTAACCTACCACCTTTGACAGAAGTGGATTATATGGAGGAGCCAGTAGTTAAGGCATCGATAATAACCCCAAAAGACTATGTTGGAGCAGTTATGGAGCTGTGTCAAGATAGAAGAGGTGTATACATAGATATGCAATATATAGAAGAAACTAGAGCTGTTGTAAATTATGATATACCACTGAACGAAATTATATATGATTTCTTTGATACATTAAAATCTAGAACTAGAGGATATGCATCTTTAGACTACGAATTTAAAGGATATATTAGAACTAAATTAGTTAAGTTAGATATATTATTAAATGGGGATGTAGTTGATGCATTATCAATGATAGTTCCAGAGGAGAGAGCTTACCATAAAGGAAGAGGAATAGCTGAAAAGCTAAAAGAAATTATCCCAAGACAATTATTTGAAATTCCAATTCAAGCAGCAGTAGGATCTAAAATTATAGCAAGAGAAACCGTAAAAGCTATGAGAAAAGATGTATTAGCTAAATGTTATGGTGGAGATATCTCAAGAAAGAAGAAGCTGCTTGAAAAGCAAAAAGAAGGAAAGAAGAGAATGAGACAGGTTGGTTCTGTTGAAGTTCCACAAGAAGCATTCATGGCGGTATTAAAGGTAGATTAGTTAGTATAAGTAATATAAAATAGAATACTTTATACATGTAAATTATATTTATTTAAAAAGTAATTCTAAAAAACTAGCCAATGTATAAAATAAAAATATATTATTTTTGAGGAATTATTTGTATAATATTAATTAGTATTATACAAATAATTATTTTAATGCCGGTTTGGGAGGGGTTTGAATGTTTTTAAATGAGTTAAAGAAAAATGAAGGAATTGCATTTATGCAATTGGTTAAAATCCTTGCAGATTCAGACAATGTTTTTGCGAAAGAAGAGAAAAATCTTTACAATGACTATCTAAAAGAGCTAAATATAAATGAAAGTGAAATATCAGAATCAGATCTAAGTTCCGTATGTGAAACTCTAAAAGGTTCGTCTAATAGATGTAAAAATATTATTTATTTTGAACTAATAGGCCTTGCTCTTATTGATGGAGAATATAATGAAGAAGAAGTTGAACTTTTAGAAAAGCTAGGTGAAACGTTGGGTATAACACGTAGCAAGAGAATAGCATTTGCTAATTATTTTTACAATTTTGTAGATGTATATGGTTTTTCAGTTGTAGATGCAGAAAGTAAAATTGCCTTATTAAAAGAACAGGCGGAAAAATTATTAGCATAGATAGTTTTGGATATGAAAAAAGCATGATGTATATTATCTAAGAATAAATAATAAAGAATGAATGATAAAAGTGAGAATATCTATTGAAATTTAAATTAAAGGTGAACACACACCTTATAGGTTTAAATGAAGGGTAAAGGCTCCTCTAGTTATTCATTCTTTATTTTTGTTTTATTAAGAAAAATATTTAATAATATATTGGAGGAAAAATTAATGAGGGACATATCCTTATATATACATATTCCTTTTTGTAAACAGAAATGTTTTTATTGCGATTTTCCATCTTATTCAGGAAAAGAAGAATTAATGAACGAATATATAGAAGTGTTAAGCAGCGAAATATTACAAAAAGGAAAAGAATACAGAATAAGTAGTATATTTATTGGAGGAGGAACGCCATCCTACTTGAATGACTCAAGTCTAGAAAAACTACTAGGTACTTTAAATAAATTGGATTTAAAGGATAATTTGGAGTTTACAGTAGAGTGTAATCCAGGTACATTAAATGAAAAAAATCTAAATATTATGAAGAAACATAATGTTAATAGGATTAGCATGGGATTACAATCAACAAAAAACTCTTTATTAAAAGATATTGGAAGAATACATAGCTATGAAGAATTTGAAGAAAATTATTTTCTTGCTAGAAAGCTAGGATTCAATAATATAAATGCAGACTTGATGTTTGGGTTACCTAATCAAACTATTGAAGATTGGGAATGTTCTTTGCGAAAAGTAGCAGAACTTGAACTAGATCATATATCTGCATATAGCTTGATTATAGAAGAAGGAACTCGGTTTTATAATTTATATGAAGAAGATAAGTTGAATTTACCTGAAGAGGATAAAGAACGAATTATGTATTTAACCACTAAAGACATATTGAATGGGTATGGATATCATCAATATGAAATATCTAATTATTCAAAAAAGAACAAAGAGTGCTTTCATAATAAAGTTTATTGGAAATGCGATGAATACTTGGGATTAGGCGTATCGGCTAGTTCGTTTATAGATAAAAAAAGAATTAAAAATATAGACAATATTCAGTACTATATTAAAAGAATAAATAATAAAGAAAGTGTAATTGAAGAAATTCACATAAATAATATTAAAGATGATATGGAAGAATTTTTATTTATGGGGCTTAGGATGATTAAAGGGATAAAATTAGAGGAATTTAAAGAGCGATTTAATAAAGATATATATGAAGTGTATGGCGAAATTATTGAAAAAAATATTAAAAAAGGATTATTAATTCATAATTCGGGAAATCTATATCTAACTTCGCATGGGATAGAAATATCCAACTATGTAATGAGTGATTTCATTTTATCTTAATGGATTCTCTCATGAAAAGTTTAAAGAAAGATTAAGTGCAATTATAAAATTATATTGTATAGAGAAATAGAGAAAATAGGAGATATAAGGAGTTAAATTGACAAAATTGCTTTATTATTAACGTTAAGTAGCTATAATAAATATAAATAGAATTGACAAAAAACATCATAAATAATATATTAAAAACATAGTCATTAGCACTCGAGGTTAATGAGTGCTAACAAAAAGAGGTGAGGTTATGAGTATTGATGACAGAAAAATAAGAATACTTCAAGCTATTATCAATGACTATATTCGAACAGGAGATCCTGTAGGATCAAGAACTATTGCTAAAAACTATAATTTAGGTATTGGGTCCGCAACAATAAGGAATGAGATGGCTGACCTTGAAGATATGGGATACTTAGAACAACCTCATGCTTCTGCAGGAAGAATTCCTTCTAGTAAGGGATATAGATTATATGTTGATCAGCTTATGGATAATCAGATGCTAACAGTTGAAGAAGATCTAAGAATAAAACAATATATAATCGATTCTGCAATGCTTGAAGTAGATAAAATAGTTAAGCAAACTAGCGCCTTATTGTCAGAACTTACTAAATTAACTTGTGTAATTGAGACACCATCAGTAAAAAGGAGCTTTATAAAGTCAATTCAGCTAATTAAAGTTGATGATCATAATTTAGTATCAGTTTTCTTAACAGATACTGGTGTTATAAAGAATCATATAATGAAGCTAAATAATAGAGTTCCTGAAGTTGAAACTTTAACACGAATAAATGAAGTTATAAATAATAGATTGGTAAATCTTTCTATACAAGAAATTAATTTAGAAGTAATTAATAACTTAAAAAAGGATCTAGGAGCCTATGAAGAAATATTTAATGCTTTATTGCCTATTTTATATGAGACACTAAACGCAGCGGATTCTACAGAAGTATTCATGGAGGGAACTACCAACATATTTAATTATCCTGAATATAACGATATTGATAAAGCAAAAGAAATGTTATCGCTTTTGAATGATAAAGAAGCTTTGATGGAGCTGTTTAATCCTCAAGACAATATAACAGTCAGTATAGGGGATGAAAACTATAAGCCACAAGCTAGAGATTGTAGTATAATATCTGCTGAATATTCCTTTAAGGATAGGCCTATTGGGAAAATTGGATTAATTGGACCTAGAAGGATTAATTACTCAAAGGTAATAACTATTATGTCAGAAGTTATAAAAGAGCTTAATAATATATTGAGCAATCCAAAATAGATGTTAGATTTGAAGAGAAGAGGTGTGTGTTAGATACATGGAAGAAAATAGAGATGTTAAAAATGAAGAACTAGAAAAAGAAGAAATTGCAGATGAAGTAGCAGAAAAGGATAATGAGACTCAAGAAAGTAATGATGCAGCAGAAACAAATGAAGCTAGCAAAGAGGCTTCAGAAAATATAGAAGCTGCGGAGGAAGATCAAGAAGATTTAGTAAAAAATCAAGAAGAGGAAAATAAGAAGTTGAGAGAAGAATTAGATGCGACAAAAGATAGACTTTTAAGATTAACAGCTGAATATGATAACTATAGAAAAAGAACAGCTAAAGAAAAAGAAGGAATATATAGCGATGCATATGTAGATGTATTAAAAGAGATTGTTCCTATTCTTGACAATTTAGAAAGAGCTGTTGCAGCTGATGGTAGTATTGAAGACTTGAAAAAAGGAATTGAAATGACAATAAAGGGATGCAAAGATTCATTTGCAAAACTTGGTGTTGAAGAAATAGATGCTACTGGAGAATTTGATCCTAATCTTCATAATGCAGTAATGCATATAGAAGATGAAGAATTAGGTAAAAATGTAGTAGCGGAAGTTTTCCAAAAGGGATATAAGAAAGATGATAAGATAATAAGGCATACTATGGTTAAAGTTGCTAATTAGAAATAGGAACAAGTTTCTTATTAAAATATATAGATAGAATTTAAAAATAATAAACTGAAAAATTCAATTTTAAATAAACTAATAAAGTTTTAGGAGGAAAATATCATGGGAAAGATTATAGGAATTGATTTAGGAACTACAAATTCATGTGTAGCAGTTATGGAAGGTGGAGAACCAACAGTTATAGCAAACTCAGAAGGTGCTAGAACTACTCCTTCAGTAGTATCATTCCAAGCAAATGGAGAAAGATTAGTTGGTCAAGTAGCTAAAAGACAAGCAATTACTAATCCAGATAAAACAGTTATTTCAATAAAAAGACATATGGGAACTGGATATAAAGTTGATATAGATGGAAAACAATATTCACCACAAGAAATTTCTGCTATGGTTTTACAAAAAATAAAAGCAGATGCAGAAGCTTACTTAGGTGAAACAGTAACTCAAGCAGTTATTACTGTACCAGCTTACTTCAATGATAGCCAAAGACAAGCAACTAAGGATGCTGGTAAGATTGCAGGGCTTGAAGTATTAAGAATAATCAACGAACCAACAGCAGCATCATTAGCTTATGGTTTAGATAAAACAGATTCAGCTCACAAAATCCTAGTTTATGACTTAGGTGGTGGTACTTTTGACGTATCTATTCTAGATCTTGGAGATGGAGTATTCGAAGTATTATCAACTAACGGTGATACAAAGCTTGGTGGAGATGACTTTGATGAAAAGATAATGAAATATATTGCAGATGAGTTTAAAGCTTCAAATGGAATTGACTTAATGCAAGATAAAATGGCAGTTCAAAGATTAAAAGAAGCTGCTGAAAAGGCAAAAATTGAATTATCAGCATCTCAACAAACAAACATTAATTTACCATTTATTACTGCTGATGCAACAGGTCCAAAGCATATAGATTTAACATTAAGCAGAGCTAAGTTTAATGAAATTACTCATGACTTAGTTGAAAGAAGTATTGAGCCTATGAGAAAGGCATTAGCTGATGCTAAACTTTCATTAAATGATATAGATAAAATAATCTTAGTTGGTGGTTCAACAAGAATTCCAGCAGTAGTAGAAGCTGTTAAGAACTTTACAGGAAAAGAACCATCTAAGGGAGTTAACCCAGATGAATGTGTTGCAGTTGGTGCAGCTATTCAAGCAGGTGTATTAACTGGTGAAGTTAAGGACGTAGTATTACTTGATGTTACTCCATTAACACTTGGAATTGAAACAGCAGGTGGTATAGCTACTCCATTAATCGAAAGAAATACAACTATTCCAACTAAGAAGAGTCAAGTATTCTCAACAGCTGCAGATAACCAAACATCAGTTGAAATTAATGTAGTTCAAGGTGAAAGACAAATGGCTATGGATAACAAGTCACTTGGACAATTCACATTATCAGGTATAGCTCCAGCACCAAGAGGAATTCCTCAAATCGAAGTTACATTTGATATAGATGCTAACGGTATTGTTAAAGTATCTGCATTAGATAAAGGAACTGGTAAAGAAGCAAATATCACAATTACTGCTTCAACTAACTTAAGTGATGATGAAGTAGATAAAGCTGTAAAAGAAGCAGAAAAATTTGCTGAAGAAGATAAGAAGAGAAAAGAAAAAGTTGAAGCTGTAAATAACGCAGACCAAACTATATATCAAATAGAAAAGACTTTAAATGAAGTTGGAGATAAAGCTACTGAGGATGAAAAGGCAGCAGTAAGAGCTAAAATTGAAGATCTTAAGAAAGTTAAAGATGGAGATGATGTAGAAGCTATTAAAGCTGCAATCGAAGCAGTAAATCAATCATTCTATCCAATAGCTACAAAGATGTATCAACAAGCTGGTGGAGCTGAAGGAGCAGCTGATCCAAATGCAGCAGCTGGAGGAGCTCAAAGTGCACCACATGATGATAATGTAGTAGATGCTGATTTCAAAGTAGATGAAGATAAATAAGATATAAATTAGTTGTACTAAACTACAGTTATCTAATATAATAGGATAGGGAAGGCAAGATCGTCTTCCCTTTTCTACAGTAAATAAAACTAGGTGGTGAATTTAAACGAATGGCAAATAAAGACTATTATGAATTGCTTGGACTTCAAAAGGGTGCAAGTGATGATGAAATAAAAAGAGCCTTTAGAAAATTAGCTGTAAAATATCATCCGGATAGAAATCAAGGAAATGCTGAGGCAGAAGAAAAGTTTAAAGAGATAAATGAAGCTTATCAAGTACTTTCAGATCCAGAAAAGAAAGCTAGATATGATCAGTTTGGATCAGCTGCTTTTGATGGTAGTGGTGGCTTCGGAGGAGGCGGCTTTGGCGGCTTTGATGGATTTGATATGGGCGGCTTTGGAGATATTTTTGAATCATTCTTCGGAGGCGGAGGATCAAGTTCTAGAAGAAGAAATGGTCCAGTAAGAGGAAATGATATTGAGTATACAATAACGTTAACTTTTGAAGAAGCTGTTTTTGGAGTAGAGAAAGAAATTTCTGTTACTAGAAATGAAAATTGTGAACATTGTCACGGAAGTGGAGCAGAACCTGGAACTAATGCTAAGACTTGTCCAACTTGTAGCGGATCAGGTCAAGTAAGAGTTCAAAGACAAACTCCTCTTGGAAGTTTTGTATCAACGTCTACATGTGATACTTGTAGAGGTACTGGTAAAATTATTGAAAAGCCATGTTCAGAGTGTAGAGGAAAAGGTAGTGTTAGAAAAACAAGAAAGATAAAAGTTAACATACCAGCAGGTGTAGATACAGGAAATGTAATGCCTTTAAGAGGACAAGGAGAACATGGATTAAGAGGTGGAAGCCCTGGAGACTTGTATGTAAGAATTAATGTTACTCCATCAAAGGTGTTTACAAGAAAAGGAAACGATGTTTATATAGATGCTCATATCTCTATGCCTAAAGCAGCATTAGGTACAGAAATAACTGTAGCTACAGTTGATGGAAATGTTAAATATACTGTTCCACCAGGTACACAATCAGGAACTATGTTTAGATTAAAAGGCAAGGGAATACAAAGAGTTAATTCAAACGGAAAAGGGGATCAATACGTAAAAGTTATTGTTGATATTCCTAAAACATTAAATAAGGAACAGAAAGAAGCATTATATGATTTTATGAGAGCATCTGGTGAAGAATTTGATGAAGCAAATGTTCCTAAGAAGAAATTATTTGGAAAAAATAAATAAAAATATATTAAAGAAACTATTTGGATAATGTCTATAAATTAGCATTATTTCGATAGTTTCTTTTTTAGATAAAAATTCCCCGACAAAACCTATAGTTATAGTCATATTTCAAATTATAGGTTATAATATATTAAAATAATTATATTTAGGAGGAGAAAAAGTGAAGGAATTGAAGGAAAAATTATTAATAGAAATAGAAGAGTTTAGAGAATTAGGCAATAAGTTTTTATCTGGTGAAGTATCTATTATGGATTTTAAAAAAGTTTCTGGGGGAATGGGGGTATACTCAGAACGTAATAAAAAAGAATTCATGATAAGACTAAGAATTCCTTCAGGAATTAGCAGCTTTGAGAATATGAATTGGCTATGTGATATAGCTGATAAATATAATTTAGATAAATTTCATTTAACTACAAGAGAAGCAGTGCAGTATCATAATTTAACGATAGACCAGGTTTGTGGAATAATGAAGGATGGTATAGATAATGATATATATTCTAGAGGAGGCGGCGGAAACTTTCCAAGAAATGTAGCTATGTCTCCACTATCAGGTGTAGATAAAGATGAAGCGTTTGATGTGACACCATATGCATTAGCTGTAAATAAACATTTTTTAAGCAAAATAACATCATACAAATTTCCAAGAAAGTTTAAAGTATCTTTTTCAAGCAGCGACTCAGATCAGGGGCATTGTAATGTAGCCGATTTAGGGTTTTTAGCAACAATTAAAGATAATGAAAAGTATTTTAGAGTTTTTATGGGAGGCGGAATTGGAAGAAATCCTCAGGTTGCAGTTGAATATGATGAGCTTATAAAACCAAGTGAAGTTTTATATCATGTAGAAGCTATGACAAGTTTATTCGTAAAAGAAGGTAACTATGAAGATAGAAATAAAGCTCGTATAAGATATATATTAGAGAGAATGGGCAAGGAAAAATTCATAGAAACATATAAGGAACATTTAAAAGATGTGTTAGATAATAATGAATTAGATTTATTTGTAGAATCTAAGGAAATTACTAAAGAAGGTAAAGAAATTGAGCTAACCCATTCAAGATTATATTCACAAAAACAAAAAGGATTATACAGTGTGTATTTCCATCCAATTGGCGGACAAATTTCTGTTAAGACATTAAGAGAAATTTTAGATAAATTAAAAGCAGTAAAAGACTTAGAAATAAGACTTACCATGACAGAAGGTTTATATTTTAGAAACTTAAATGGTGATGAAGCTAAAGAACTTTTAAATGTAACACAAAATATTGGAGGAGAAACAGCTCTTCAGCAAAGTGTATCATGTATTGGAGTGCCAATATGTCAAGTTGGAATTTTAGAGAGTCAAAAAATGCTTAACAATATAATTAATTACTTTGCAGAAAAAGGTTATAATAAAGATATACTTCCAAGAGTTCATATATCAGGATGTGGAAATTCATGTGCAGTTCATGAAGTCGTTGGTATCGGACTTACAGGAAAACGTAAAAAAGTTGGAGATGCTGTTGAAGATGTATTTGAATTACATATTAATGGATCATTTGAAACAGGAAATGCAAGGCTCGGAAAAGTTTATGGTGACTTACTTGCTAGTGAAATACCAGAGTTTTTATATGAATTATCATTATATATAGAGAATAAAAATATGAATTTTTATGAGTTCGTAGAAAATAACGGGGATGAACTATTAAAAATAATAGAGAAATATAAAAAATAAGTCATAATATACAGAAGTTAAAATAGTACATTCTCTTAAGTAGGAGATGTACTATTTTTTATATTTAATAATAATAGAGGGGATAAGTATTAAATCAGATGAATTTTTAGATAAACAATTTAGGGGGCAAGAATTTTTAATTAGTATTAAGAAAGTATAAAAATACTTTGAGATAAAAGATTCAGCACAGATATTTGAGTAATTTGCAATACCTGTATATTTTTGAGATAAAAATTGCAATAATAATTTTTATAGGTATAATTATTATGAAGGATATGGCCGATTAATAAAATAATAAGACGGTATGAGAGTCTTGTTTATATAATATTGTGTCGATAAGTTCAATTTAATGATCTAAAAAACTTAATGGCAGTGAAGTGCTATTTTTAAAAGCTTATAAAAGATGGAGTGAACTAACATGAGAATGAGAAAAAAACCGTGGGCAAGACCTGAGCTTGAAGGTTGCGATTTTTTTGTTATAAATCCGAAAGAATATAAAGGCAAGTGGAAAGAATTTTTCGGTAATGATAAACCAATATATCTAGAACTTGGATGTGGGAAGGGAACTTTTATGGCAGTTCATGCCTCCGAGAATCCAGATATAAATTATATTGCAATTGACATAAAGGATGAGGTATTAGGATTAGCAAAAAGAAATATAGAAAAGGCTTATGAAGAAAAAAATAGGGAGACTGATAATGTAAAATTAATGGCTCAAGAGATAGGACTTATCAGTGAAATCTTAAGTAAAGAAGATGTTGTAAGTAGAATATACATAAATTTTTGTAATCCGTGGCCAAAGGAAAAGCATAAAAAGAGAAGATTAACACATATGAGGCAGCTTGAACAGTATAAAACATTTTTAAAGAGTCAAGGTGAAATTTATTTTAAAACTGACGATGATGAATTATTTGAGGAATCGCTTGAATATTTTAATGAAGCAGGGTTTAGAATTAAATATATAACATATGATCTTCACAATAGTGATGTTCAAGGAAATGTTCAGACTGAGCATGAAAAAATGTTTAGTGAACAAGGAATAAAAATAAAATTTTTGATTGCCATGAAAGACAATTAGATTTATAATGGCCAGAATTTAAGAATTTAAGAATTTAAGAATTTAAGAATTTAAGAATTTAAGAATTTAAGAATTTAAGAATTTAAGAATTTAAGAATTTAAGAATTTAAGAATTTAAGAATTTACCCGACCCACATGCGTTCGCGGGGTAAGTTCGAGGAACCAAATACAAGATTTGGAGCATCACTTTTGGACTTTCACTTAAGAATTTAAACATATGAAAAGATACGCACATATGAAAAAAGTGCGAAGCACAATTAGGATCAATTCACCTATAAAAAAGTGCGAAGCACAATTAAGATCGGTTCGCCTATGAAAAAGTGCGAAGCACAATTAAAATCAATTCACATATGAAAAAGTGTGAAGCAAAGTTAAGATCTTCTAAGCACAATAAGGGACTTACTGGTCACAATTGAGAAGTTTAATATTTTGAAATTTAAATATAAAACTAGATATAAATAAAAATATTTTAAAATATATAAATTTAACTAGATATATATGTAAGTAGTTAAATAGAAATCTATGTAAATAGTTAACTATATAAATATATATCAATGTTAAATATATAAATATGTAAATATTTATAGTTATTATGCGGGTTACAGACATGTAATATAAACATAATACTAAAGGGAATCCGACTTACATGCGTTCACTTGGTGCTCACAGAGTAAGCGATCATCATCAAATCATAAATGCCCAAAGGGAAGGCTGGAAGAGTGAAATAACAGATTTCGATTCTCACTTATACTTATTGTAAGGGGTATATATAATAACTTGAAAGAAATAAAATTAAATAGTTAACAAAGAGCAATTGTAGGAAAAAAATTTATGGAATTTAAAAATATTTTCAATACATTTAAAAAAATGTATTCCTAAATTGCAAACTGTTACTGAAACTGAATTAGAAAGGTTGATAAACATGGATGGAATATGGATTGAAGTTAGTGTAATAACAAAGAGCGAGGCATTAGAGCCTATATCAGGAATATTTTATGGATTAAATTGTCCTAATGTTGCAATAGAAGATCCGGAGGATTTACTTTCAAGAGATCAAGGACCATTAACTTGGGATTTTGCAGATATAAATATCTTAGAACATAAAGGAAATGCAGCTGTAGTTAAAGCTTATTTTTCTCAAGATGATAAGATTGAAGAGATTGTTGAATATGTTAAGGAAAAACTTTCTGAACTTAAAGAATTTGGAATAGATATTGGTGAAGGTACAGTAGAAGCTAAAAAGATGCACGAAGAGGACTGGGCTAATAATTGGAAGCAATATTATAAACCAGTTAAAATAACAGATAAGATTGTTGTTAAACCAATTTGGGAAGACTATGAAAAAAATGATGAGGAACTAATTATAGAGTTGGATCCAGGAATGGCATTTGGAACTGGAACTCATGAAACTACAAGAATGTGTATTCAAGCCTTAGATAAGTATGTAAAGCCTGATACAACAGTATTTGACGTAGGATGTGGATCAGGAATACTTGCTATTGCTGCTGCAAAGCTTGGAGCTAAACATGTTGTTGGTGTTGACCTAGATCCTGTTGCTGTTGATTCTTCCAAAGAAAATATAAGCTTTAACAATTTGAATAATATTGAAGTATTAGAAGGAAATCTTTTAGATGTAGTTGATGGAAAAGCTGATATAGTAGTTGCGAATATAATAGCAGAAATTATTTGCGTACTAACCGAGGATGTTAAAAAGGCTCTAAATGAAGGTGGATTATTTATAACTTCAGGTATAATTCACGATAGGGTAGATATGGTTACAGAAAAGTTTGCTGAATGTGGTTTTGAAGTGATTGAAATAAATAAAGATGGAGAATGGAACTGTATAGTTGCAAAAGCAATTAATTAGTATGAGTATAAATATAGATATTTGTAATGCAAATTTTGGTTGACGGTTTAAAAATGTAATTATGAAAGTAATGCACAATGTACAATTCGCAATGCACAGTTTAGGAGAAATCTCTAAGGGATTTTTAGAAAATATATAGTTGATATAGCGTAATCAACTATCATTTAATTGTGCATTGAGGATTGTGAACTGTGAATTAGATAGGAGTCGTATGCATAAGTTTTTTATTGAACCCCAAAATATTACGGAAACTGAAGGAAGGATACTTGGAGATGATGTAAAACATATTTACAAAGTTTTAAGGTTATCTGAAGGAGAAGAAGTAGTAATAAATAATTGTAAAGGTAAGGAATACTTAGGAGAAATAAAAACTATAACTAAGAGTGAAGTTATAGTTAACATAATTAAAAATTTAGATATAAACAATGAAAGTAAAGTTAAAGTTCATCTGTTTCAGGGACTACCAAAAGGTCAGAAAATGGATTTAATAGTGCAAAAGGGAACGGAACTTGGAGTATCTGAATTTATTCCTACGATAACAGGGAGAGTAGATGTTAAGCTTAAAGGAGAATTTAAAAAGCTTGATAGGCTAAATAGAATTGCTCTTGAGGCATGCAAACAATCAAAAAGAAGTGTAATTCCTCAAGTTAAAGAGGTTATAGATTTTAATGAGGCAATAAATGAATTAAAAAAGATGGATTTGATTATTGTACCTTATGAAAATGCAGAAGATTTTGGAATTAAAACTCTTGTGAGAAAATTAGAGAGAGATAATATAGATTTAGATACTATAAATAATGTTGGAATATTGATAGGACCTGAAGGCGGATTTGAAGAATCGGAAATTGATACTTTAAAAGAACAAGGTGCCTATATAGTGACTCTTGGAAATAGAATATTACGTACAGAGACGGCTGGATTTACAGCTACGGCATTAATTCAATATGAATTAGGAGATTTAGGAGGAAAGCTATCATAATGGGAGAAAACCAAATGAAATTAGTCAGAGTAGGTAGTGACAAGACTAAGCTTAAGAAGTTATCTAACAAAGAACCAATAAAAAATACAGAGGGAAAGAGTCTTGTGGCTTTTGCAACTCTTGGATGCAGGGTAAATCATTATGAAACAGAAGCTATGGCGGAAAAGTTCATAAGAGAAGGTTATGAAGTAACTGACTTTGAAGGTTTTGCTGATGTTTATGTTATAAATACTTGTTCTGTAACTAATATGAGTGATAAAAAATCAAGGCAAATAATTAGCAGAGCTAGAAGAAGAAATGAAAATGCAATAATTGCAGCCGTTGGATGCTATTCGCAAGTTGCTCCAGAAGAAGTTTCTAAAATACAAGGGGTAGATGTTGTACTTGGGACTAGAAATAAAGGCGATATTGTTTATTATGTGAATAAGGCTAAGGATGAACAAAAACCTCAGTTAATGGTTGGAGAAGTTCTAAAGAATAAACAGTTTGAAGAATTAAATATAGAAGAGTATCAAGATAAAACAAGAGCATTTTTAAAGATACAAGATGGTTGCAATAGATTTTGTGCATATTGTCTGATACCTTATACCAGAGGAACAACTTGCTCAAAAGATCCTCAAAAAGTATTGCATGAAATAAAGAATTTAAGTGAACATGGATTTAAAGAAATAATATTATCAGGAATACATACAGCATCTTACGGTGTTGATTTAGATGGAAATGTAACTTTAATAACTTTATTGGAAGAAATAGAGAAACTGGATGGAATTGAAAGAGTTAGGATAGGTTCTATAGAACCTAGTTTCTTTACAGATGAAGTTATCGAGAAAATGAAAAAAATGAAGAAACTATGTCCACAATTTCATTTATCACTTCAAAGCGGCTGTGATGCAACTTTAAAAAGAATGAATAGGAGATATACTGCAAAAGAATACGAGGATGCAGTTAATAGAATAAGAGAAAACCTTAAAGATGCCTCAATAACTACGGATGTAATCGTAGGTTTTCCAGGTGAAACTGATGAGGAATTTAACGAAACTTATGAATACTTAAAGAGAATTAAGTTAACTAAAACACATATATTCAAATTCAGTCCAAGAAAAGGAACCAAGGCTGCGGATATGCCTAATCAAATAGATGGAACTGTAAAGGATAAGAGAAGTAAGGCTTTAATTGAACTGAATGCAAAGAATGAAGGAGATTTTAGTAAATCTTTAGTTGGAAGAGAATTAGATGTATTAGTTGAGCAAGAAGTATCTAATAAGCCTGGGGTATTTGAGGGGTATACAAGGAATTATGTAAAAGTTGAAATTCCGAATGGAAATAAAGATATGATAGGAAAAATAATTTTATGTAAAATAATAGCCTCGGATGGGGAATATATTGTTGGAAAAAATATATAGTTTTGGTATAATATAAATCAAGATAAGATCGATTAAAGATCATTTTTGGAATAAGATATATAATTCAAAGAGAATTTCTGAATATGAATTATAAAATCTCGATTCTTACGTTTTTGAGTTGAGATTGTTACTTAGAAGGAGGTGAATTTATGGAAGGTTGTATATTTTGCAAAATTATAAGTGGGGATATCCCTAGTAAAAAAATATATGAGGATGATAAAGTTTATGCTTTTTATGACATAAATCCTGAAGCTCCAACTCATTTTCTGGTTATTCCAAAAGAACATATCGAAAGTGCTAATACTTTAGATGACAGCAATATTGATATTGTATCACATATATTTAAAGTTATTGGTAAATTAGTAGTAGATCTTGGAATATCAGATAAAGGATATAGGGTTGTAAATAATTGCGGTGATGATGGAGGACAGACAGTAAAACATATTCATTTCCATGTACTTGGAGGGAGAAGTTTACAGTGGCCACCAGGCTAAAATTTGAGTTGTTATTTGATCAATAGTAGCTGGAGATTTTTTCTTAATTTCTTGACATTATTAATTTAAATATTGTATAATATAGCATGTGTTATTAAGCCCATAGCTGAGTTAATTTAAGCTAGCGGAGGGAGGGATAGTAAATGTCAGAAATTAAAGTTGGAGAAAACGAAACACTTGAAAGTGCGTTAAGAAGATTTAAGAGAAAATGTGCTAGAGCTGGGGTTCTTTCTGAAGTTAGGAAGAGAGAACATTATGAAAAGCCAAGCGTTAAGAAAAAGAAGAAATCAGAAGCTGCTAGAAAGAGAAAGTTCAAATAATGATATTTTCTTTTGAAAGAAGGTACAAAAATGTCATCAATTAAAGATAGATTGCAAGATGATTGGAAAATTGCTTTAAAAGCAAAAGATAAATTCACAGCTAGTGTAATTAGTACAGCTAAAGCTGCAGTATTATTAGTTGAAAAAACTGATAATAGAAAGCTTGAAGATGATGAAGTTATTACAATATTAGCTAAAGAAATCAAGCAAAGAAGAGAAGCTATGCTTGAATTTGAAAAGGGGAATAGGCAAGATTTAATAGATCAGTCTAAGGCTGAGATTGAAATTTTGTTGAAATACCTTCCTCAGCAGTTAAGTGAAGAAGAGATAAAACAATTAGTAAAAGAATCAGCTGAAGAAGTGGGTGCAAATAGCATTAAAGATATGGGAAAAGTTATGTCAGCTGTTAAACCTAAAGTAGTAGGAAAAGCTGATGGTAAACTTGTAAGTCAGCTTGTTAAAGAATATTTAAATAATAAATAAGAATAAAATTCAAGGTTGTTTTGAGTTTTATACTAATATAACAGGACATAGGATTATAAATAGTATCCTATGTCCTGTTTCATTGTTATCTAAAATTGGACTAGCAATGAAAGGATAATATTGTGTTCATATAACTAGAATACATCATAGTAAATGAATTAGATAAAGCCATAATAGTAATAATTGGCTTTATTTTTTTGCAGGAAATTATCATTATTATTAAATTATAGAATTAATTCGCAAATCCTATCATAAATTACAATGAGGAAGTTTATGTGGGAGGAAAGTATGGAAGAAAAATTTCAAAGAGGTAAAGAAAAGATACTTAGCAAGTTAGATTTTCCAAGTGACATTTCATTAGATCTACCAAAGATAATAGTTGTGGGAAACAGAGAAATAACTATTGAAAATCATAAAGGCATTATATTTTTCGAAACTAATATGGTTAAAATAAATTCTAGAATAGGTGCAATTATAATTGAGGGGAAAGAGTTCGAAATACTTTTTATTGCAGAAACAAGTATAACAATAAGCGGAATCTTTAAAGGTATTTCATATGAGAGGTAAAATATTATGTTTAGCAGCTTAAAATCGGGACAAGTAACCATAGAAATTAATGCTTTAGTGCCAGAAAAGATATTAAATGCCTTTTGGAATAGCCAAATCTATACCTGTAATATAGTGAAAGTAAGCTTGACAACGGTAAGAGTAACTATATATTACAGAGATTATAAAGATGCAGAAATATTAATAAAAAAATATAAAGGGAAAGTTAAGATAGTAAGAACTAGTGGAATAATAGTTTTACTTATGAAAATGAGAAGAAAGATTTCTCTAGTTATAGGGATGGGATTATTTTTTTCTGTAATATATATATTATCAAATTATATTTGGGCTATAGATATAGAGACGCAGAGGAATTTAAGTCCATTTGAAGTTAGACAACAGCTCTCATCAATTGGAATTAAGCCAGGGCTTAGCAAATCACAAATCAATGTATATCAAATAGAAAAAAAGATGGAAGACTTAAATAGCCAGATAATGTGGATTAGGGTTAGGGTAGAGGGATCTACGTTAAAATTAGTTATAAAGGAAAAAGTAAATCCTCCGTCTACAGAAAAAACATTATATAATCAAGTTGTTGCTAAAATGGATGGAGAAGTAAAGAGAGTATATACGAATTCAGGAAATCCAGCAGTTGTGCCAGGAGATATAGTAAAGAAAGGTGACGATCTGATATTGCCTATCCAAGGAAGGGAAGGCTTTGAGATGGAAGTAAAACCGAGTGGAACAGTTATAGCAAATACTTTTTATGATAAATTTATGGAGGTTCAAGTAAGTGGAGAAAAGCTTGAGAGAACTGGTAACAAGAATAGTGATATGTATTTAAACTTTTTTGGAAAAAAAGTTTACTTGAAAAAAGCTATAAATCAATTTGAATATTATGATAAAATAGAAGAGAAGGATGGTTTCTTTAATAAGATAACATATTTCGAAAAAAAGGGTATAAATGTAAACTTAGATAAAGAAAGTACAGTTAAAGAAGCTACAGAAAAGTTAGAGGGTTCATTGAGAAAAACACTTAGCAACGATGCAAAGATAATAGATAAGAAAACTACAGTAGAAGATATTGAAGGCGGAAAGATCTTGATTAATGTTAAATTTACTGTAGAACAGGATATTGCTAGAAACGTATCATAAGGGGTATTCAAAGTTGTTTTTATGCCTATTACTTATTATTAAGATGAAAAGGTGAATTACATGGATATAAAACAAAATAATAAATGGAAAAATAATAGAATTCAAAGAATTGTATTATTTATACTTGTATTTAGTATAGGCTATTTATTGCTTGTTACCGCAATAACTCCTAAGCAATATAGCTTAAAAGAGGGAGATATACCAAGAGTAGATATAAAAGCTCCAAGAGATATAGTGGATGAAAAAGCTACAAAGGAAAAAGAAGATCAAGCGGCCGAAAAGGTAGGAAAACAGTATACATCAAAGCCAGAAGTTAAGAAGGAAGCTGAGGATAATGTAAGGGCATTGTTCGATAAACTTGCATCATTAAGCAATATGGCGAGCTCTACCGTAGCTGATAAGCAAACTGAGCTTAAGAAATTAACTATATTTCAATTAACAGATGAACAATGTAAGGCGTTGATAGGAATATCAAAAGACACTTTGCCTGGCATAGAAGACAAAATAGTAAATATAATTGACGGCGCATATGAAAAAAATATACAAGAAAAAGATGAAGGTGCGTTAAAAGAAGCAAAAGGAGTTGTTTCAACTCAAATAGATAATTTAAACTTAGATAAAGATGTATCGAGTGCTTTAAAGCAAATAGCTCAAACACAAATAAACCCGAATGTTTTTTTTGATGAAGAAAAAACACAAGAAAAGATACAAGAAGTCAAGAAGAATGTATCTAAAGTAATAATAAAACAAAATCAGATTATAGTTAAAGAAGGAGAACCTGTAACACAAGATCAAATTGATATTTTATCAGACCTTGGAATGCTTAACGATGAGAATGTAACAGCTTATGTATATATTTATTTAGCTCTTGCAATATTTTGGATGATAATATTGTTTCTTCAATATGGATATGTGAGAATAAATTATGGTGAAATATATAAGAACAATAATAAGCTTATTCTTATAAGTACAATCAATTTGATTTCACTTGTATTAGCTAGAACTGTAGGGGTTATATCGCCATTTCTAATTCCGTTCGCTTGCGCCCCTATGATGCTTACGTTATTGCTAAATTATAAGATATCATTTGTACTTAGCGCTTTAAATGCAATAGTTATAGGTGCTTTAAATGGTTTTGATGTTCAGATTATTATTTTAGGAATAGTAAGTTCGGTATTAGGTGCAGCATTCTTGAAAAAGATGCAACAAAGAAATGAATTGCTATATTCAACATTGTACACTGCTGTTGTTACCGTAATACTTACATTGTCTACGGGAATATTAATATCGAGCAATTTCGGAGATGTATTAGTAAAAGGTGGGATCACATTCATTGGAGGCCTTTTGTCAGGAATATTTGCATTAGGAATATTACCATTTCTAGAAGGTACATTTAATGAGGTTACTACACTAAAGCTGCTAGAATTATCAAATCCCAATACACCACTGTTAAAAAAATTATTAATGGAAGCTCCAGGAACATATCATCATAGCATGCTTGTTGCAAATCTCTCAGAAATGGCAGCAGAAGAAGTCGGAGCTAATTCAGTAATTACAAGGATAGGATCATATTATCATGATATTGGAAAAACAGAGAGGCCATATTTCTTTGGAGAGAACCAAATGGGGATAGATAATCCACATGAGAATATACCTCCAAATTTGAGTGCTATGATAATAAAATCTCATGTTAAAGATGGTCTAGAGTTAGCTAAAAAATATAAGCTTCCTAAGGTTATCCAAGATATCATATTAGAGCATCATGGTAAAACATTAGTAAAGTATTTTTACTATACTATGAAAAATAGTGCTGAAAATCCAGATGAAATAAAAGAAGAAGATTATAGGTATGAAGGCCCAATACCAAGCTCAAAAGAAGCTGGAATAGTAATGCTATCTGATAGTGTTGAAGCGGCTGTAAGATCAATTAAGAAACCTACTAAAGATGCAATTAACCAAATGGTTAATTGCATTATAGATGATAAATTATCATCAGGACAATTAAACGATTGTGATTTAACATTAAAAGATATAGAAAAAATAAGAGTATGTTTTTTGACTTCGTTAAATAGCATATACCATCAAAGAATAGAATACCCTAAAGAAAAAATGAAGGATTTCAATGGTGAAAACAATAAAGGTGAATTTAAAACTAAGGAGTAGTTTAAATAATGATTTATGTGGATAATAGACAAAATAAAGTAGAAGCAAGTGAAGAATTAATAGAAAGACTAACGGAAGTAATAGAATTTGCATTAAAAGAAGAGGAAGTAAATATGAAATGTGAAATTTCATTATTGTTCGTTGATAATAATGAGATAAAGGAAATAAATAATGAGACAAGAGGAATAAATAGAGAAACAGATGTATTATCTTTTCCTATGTTAGAATACGAAAATAAGAAAGTGTTTAAGGATATTTATAAAGATTATAAGTTTTCTCAATGTGATTTTGATGGTGATGAACTTGTACTTGGAGATATAGTTCTTTCACTAGAAAAAGCATTAGAACAGAGTAAAGAATTTAATCATTCGTATGAAAGGGAGGCTTCATATTTAGTTGTGCATTCAGTATTGCATCTATTGGGGTATGACCATATGGAGGATGATGATAAAACAATTATGAGAAGTAGAGAAGAAGATATTTTAAATAAACTTAACATAATTAGAGGGTAATATTTTTTATTATGTAAATAGAAGTAGGGGTAAATAATGAAAATGAAAAAAACACTGGAAAGCTTCAATAATGCCATAACTGGGATTATCGATACTGTAAGAACTGAACGAAATATGAAAATACATTTAATTGTGGCTTTAGTAGTACTGATTGCAAGCTTTTTCTTTGACATAACAAAATATGAGTTTCTGATATTAGCTGTTACAATAACTATGGTAATAGCTGCTGAACTTATAAATACAGCCATAGAAGCTACTATAGATATGACAACTAATTATTATCATCCTTTGGCTAAGATTGCCAAGAATGCGGCGGCAGGTGGAGTATTAATAACAGCCATAAATGCATTACTAGTTGGCTATATTATATTTTGGGATAGGCTCAGTAGATTTTCATTTTCTTTGATTAATAAGGTAAAGAATTCAGAGCCATATACAATATTGATTGTTCTAGTAATAGTGTGTATAGTAACTATAATAGCAAAAGCAATATTTGGAGAAGGGACCCCGTTAAAAGGGGGAATGCCAAGTGGGCACAGTGCTTTGGGATTTTCAATAGCAACAGCAATATCGCTAATAACGGAGGAACCAATTTGTATTCTATTGAGTTTCCTATTGGCATTTATAACTGCACAAAGTAGAGTAGATTCAGAAGTTCATAGCATTTTAGAGGTAATAGTTGGAGCTATATTTGGTATATTATTAACTTTGTTTATCTTTACATTATTTAGGCTTTAATTAAATATAGAATAATAAAAATAATATTTATAGGAGAAGATATAAGATGAAATAAAACTTATATTGTCTCCTATTTCTTAAATTATAAGAATTTATGATTTAATCCATAAGGAAACAATTGGGAGTAGTTATTAAATTATTATATGATCAAATTAATAATAGTAGATTGTCAATTTACTTATAAATAGAGTATACTATTTGTAAAATAGGATAACGTTAGTTAAGCTTTTTTAAGCTTATTTTGAGGAGGAAAAAATGTTTAAATCAGGATTTGTTACAATAGTTGGAAGACCTAATGTAGGAAAATCGACTTTATTAAATTATATAATGGGGGAAAAGTTATCAATAGTTTCTAATAAACCTCAGACAACAAGAAATAATATACAAACAATATTGACAGGTGATGATTATCAAATGATATTTGTTGATACACCAGGTATACATAAACCTAAACATAAGTTAGGAGAATACATGGTAAATTCAGCAAAAGAATCTACTAAAGATGTTGATTTAGTATTATTCTTAACAAATCCAGATGAGGAGATTGGAAAGGGCGATAAATTTATATTAGAAACCTTAAGGGATAAAAAGTGTCCTGTATTTTTAGTTTTAAATAAAGTTGATGAAAGCACGCAAGATAGAGTGGCAAAAAGTTTAGAAATGTATGCAAAAGAATTTAAATTTGCAGAGATAATACCTATTTCTGCAATAAAAGGGAAAAACGTTGATGTATTAGTAGAACTTATGAAGAAGGCAATGCCAGAGGGACCTAAATATTATCCAGATGACATGATAACAGATGTTCAAGAAAAGTTTGTAGTATCAGAAATAATTAGAGAAAAGGCTTTAAGAACCTTGAGAGATGAAGTGCCTCATGGTATAGCAGTAGATATAATTCAAATGAAACAAAATGAAATAGGAACATATCATATAGAAGTAGATTTAATCTGTGAAAAAGATTCACATAAAGGAATAATAATTGGAAAGAATGGTCAAACACTTAAAAGAATAGGCGAAAATTCAAGATATGAATTAGAAAGATTTTTAAGATCCAAGGTTAACCTAAAAATATGGGTAAAAGTTAGAAAAGAATGGAGAGATAATCAACTTTTATTAAAAGAATTAGGATATAAAGCGAATTCAAAGAAATAAAGTATTAATTAGAAATAGATAATTAGCCTAACATATTATTTTTTTATATATTCTAAGTGGGAGATGGTTAACCTGTCAATAGTTGAAACAAAAGCTGTAATTATAAAAACACAAGATTTTAAAGAAAATGACAAACTAGTTTGGTTTTATACTGAGAAGTTAGGTAAAATTACAGCTATAGTTAGAGGTGCTAAAAAAAGTAAAAGTAAGTTCTTAGCATTGACATTGCCATTATGTTATGGAGAATATATGGTATATAAAGGTAAGAGCTTGTACACTCTTCAAGAAGGAAAAATAATTCAATCTTTTCAAGGACTTTTAAATAATTTACATAAACTTACATATTCCTCATACTTATGCGAATTAATAGATATTGCTTGTGCTGATAATGAAATTGATATGGAACTTTTTAAGACATTGATTACAACATTATACTTACTGAATACAGATGCCTTAGATTATGAACTACTAATAAGAGCATTTGAATTAAAATTGCTGAAAACAACTGGATATAATCTAACATTGAATAATTGTAGCGTATGTAGAAAAAAGATATCTTCATCTAATTATATAAGTTTATCCCACTATGGAGGTATATGTGATGAATGTCCCAAAGAACATGGAGTATTTATTTCAAAAGGTGCATATAATGCTTTGAGGTTTTTGATGAATATGGATATAGATAAATTATATAGACTAAATTTAAATCATGAAATAAAAAGTGAGATTGAAAAAGTAATTACTTTTTTAGTATCTAATAGCTATGCTAAAAAGCCTAAAAGTTTGGAGATGTTAAAATTTATTAAGGAGTGATGATTTATGGAAAATATAACATTAGAAAAAGTTGATATGATACGTGAAAGAACAGGAGTAAGCTATGAAAAGGCAAAGGAAGCTTTAGAAGTATGCGAAGGAGACGTATTAGAGGCCTTAATATACATTGAAAAGTCTCAAAAGTTATCAGATATTAATGATGAATTTGTTACTGAGGAAGTAAATAAGGCGCCTATCTCTATAGAAGAACTAAAGGCTTTGATTAAACAAATAATAGAAAAAGGAAATGTTACTAGAATAAAGGTTAAGAAAGATGATAAGGAACTTGTAGATATCCCAGTTAATGCAGGAATTGCAGCAGGAGTCGTAGCTATCATAATTCCACCAATACTTGCAGCAGGAGTTATAGCAGCAATAGCAACTCAAATTACAATAGAGATAACTATGGAAGATGGATCAGTGGAAGTTGTAAACACCTATGTTTCAGAAGTTGCAAGTAATGTTAAAAATAAGGCCGCTGATTTTGCTGATAAAATTAAGACTAAGGTTAATGAAATGAAGAATGATATAGGCAAACATAGCGATGATTCAAAACAAAAAGTATATACTGGTTCAGATACTGTATATACCTATACAGTTAATTTTGATGAAGAGAAAGAAAATTCAGAAAATTAAGTGATATTGAGAGTAATATAAAGAAAAATAGATATATAAGTGATATAAAATTAATATACAAGAAATATTTAGCGAATTTATTTGATTTTTCTGAAAATTAAGTCTAGTCAAACAATAATTACATGATATAATTAGAGAGTAGTAAAAATTAATGAATTTGAACTAGATATTTCTTGTATTTACAGAAAGAGGGATAAGATTGAAATTATCACCTAGGCAAGAAGAAATAGTATGCTTAGTAAAAGAAAATGCACCTATAACTAGTGAAGCTCTTGCAGAAAAAATTGGAGTTACTAGAGCTGCGCTCAGGGCTGATTTAGCAGTACTGACTATGATAGGAACTTTGGATGCTAGACCTAAGGTAGGTTATGTATATACAGGAAAGACTTCTAATGGATTAATTTATTCAAATATTAACAAAATTAAAGTGTCCGAAATAATGTCAAAACCTGTAACTGTCAGTGAAGATACGATGGTATATGATGCAATCGTATACCTATTTCTCAATGATGTAGGGACATTATTTATAGAAAATAATGGGGTGCTTACAGGTGCAGTCTCTAGAAAAGACTTTCTCAAAATTTCAATAGGGGGGACTGATATACATAGGGTTCCTGTTGGAGTAATTATGACAAGAATGCCAAATATAATTTGTGCAAATAAGAATGACAATGCATATGATTTGGCTAAGAAAATTATTGAACATGAGATTGATAGTATTCCGGTTGTTGAAATAATAGAAAAGTCTGATGGAAAAGATCAGATGAAGATAATCGGAAAGGTTTCTAAGACTAACATAACAAAATTATTTGTTAAAATTGGAGAAAATGAGAATTAATTAACAGGGTAGCTACGAAGTCTTTAGATAGGCATCGATAGTAAATATAGTGAGAAATAATAAGAAAAGAGGGAGTATTGAGATGTCAAATAAGTATGTATATCTTTTTAGTGAAGGAAATGCTTCAATGAAAAATCTACTTGGAGGAAAAGGCGCTAACTTAGCAGAAATGACTAGTCTAGGAATTCCAGTGCCAGATGGTTTTATTGTTACAACAGAATCTTGTAATAAATATTATGAAGATGGTAGAAAGATTTCTGATGAAATAATAGGTCAAATCTATGAAAGTTTATCAAAGCTTGAAGAATCTACAGGTAAGAAATTTGGAGATAATACAAATCCTTTACTAGTTTCAGTAAGATCTGGTGCAAGAGTTTCAATGCCAGGTATGATGGATACTATCTTAAACTTAGGATTAAATGATATAGCTGTGGAAGCAATGGCAGAATTGACCAATAATCCAAGATTTGCATATGATTCTTACAGAAGATTCATTCAAATGTTCTCTGATGTTGTTATGGGAATAGAAAAGAGATTATTTGAAAATAAAATTGATGAACTTAAGGAGAAGAAAGGTGTTGAATTTGATACAGATTTAACAGCAGATGACTTAAAGGAATTAGTTAGTGAATTCAAAGAAATTTACAGAAAAGAAAAGGGTGAGGAGTTCCCAAGTGATCCTAAAGCTCAATTAATAGAAGCAATTACAGCAGTATTTAGATCATGGGATAATCCAAGAGCTATAGTATATAGAAGATTAAATGACATCCCAGGAGAATGGGGTACAGCTGTAAATGTGCAGCAAATGGTATTTGGTAATAAGGGAGAAACATCAGGAACAGGAGTTGCATTTTCAAGAAACCCTGCAAATGGTGACAATGCTATATATGGTGAATATCTAATGAATGCACAAGGTGAAGATGTTGTTGCTGGTATTAGAACTCCACTTGAAATTGGAAAATTAAAAGAACAAAATCCAGAAATATATGCACAATTTGAAGGAATTGTTAATACACTTGAAAATCACTATAAAGATATGCAAGACATGGAGTTTACTATAGAAGAAGGTAAACTATACTTCTTACAAACTAGAAATGGTAAGAGAACAGCTCAAGCTGCTTTAAAAATTGCTGTTGATTTAGTAGAAGAAGGAATGCTAAGCAAGGAAGAAGCAATTTTAAAAGTTGAACCAAAACAATTAGATACATTATTACACCCTGCTTTTTATACTGAAGATTTAAAGAAAGCTACACCAATTGCAAAAGGATTACCTGCATCTCCTGGAGCTGCATGTGGTAAGATAGCATTTACTGCTGATGAAGCTAAAGATAGAGCAGCACTTGGAGAAGATGTTGTACTTGTAAGACTTGAAACTTCACCAGAAGATATAGAGGGAATGATAGCAGCACAAGGTATCCTTACAGTAAGAGGGGGAATGACTTCTCATGCTGCGGTTGTTGCAAGAGGAATGGGAACTTGTTGTGTAGCTGGATGTGGAACTATAAGAGTTGATGAAGCAAAGAGAACTGTAGAAGTTAACGGAAAAGTTTATACATCTGAAGATTACATTTCAATTGATGGTACTTCAGGAAATGTATATGGAGAAAAAATAAAAACAGTTACACCAGAAATTTCAGGACATTTTGCGACATTCATGGGATGGGCTGATGAAATAAGAAAATTAAAAGTTAGAGCTAATGCAGATAGTCCAAGAGATGCAAAACAAGCTGTTGAGTTTGGAGCAGAAGGCATAGGTCTTTGCAGAACAGAGCATATGTTCTTTGCAGAAGATAGAATTATGGCTGTAAGACAAATGATTACATCTAAAGATTTAGAACAAAGAAAAGTAGCTTTAGATAAGATATTGCCAATGCAAAAGTCAGATTTCATAGGAATTTATGAAGCATTAGAAGGAAAAGCAGTTACAATAAGATTATTAGATCCACCTCTACACGAATTCTTACCAACTGTGGATGCAGATATAAAAGAATTAGCTAGAGAAATGGGAATAACTTATGAAGAATTAAAATCTACTGTTTCAGAATTACATGAGTTTAATCCTATGATGGGTCATAGAGGATGCCGTCTTGCAGTTTCTTACCCTGAAATTGCTGAAATGCAAGCAAGAGCTATTATAGAGGCAGCAATAGAAGTTAAAACAACTAAAGGTTACGATATTGTACCTGAAATAATGATTCCATTAGTTGGAGAAATTAAAGAATTAAAATATGTTAAAGATGTAATTGTATCAACAGTTAAAGCTGTTATGGAAGAAAAAGGAGTAACTTTAGATTATAAGGTTGGAACTATGATTGAAATTCCAAGAGCAGCATTAACAGCTGATGAAATAGCAAAAGAAGCAGAATTCTTCTCATTTGGTACAAATGACTTAACTCAAATGACATTTGGATTCTCAAGAGATGATGCAGCTAAGTTCTTATCTGCTTATTATGAAAAGAAGATTTACGAACAAGATCCATTTGGTAAATTAGATCAAACAGGAGTTGGTTCTCTAATTAAAATAGCAGTAGAAAAAGGAAAATCTACTCGTTCAGATATCCATTTGGGAATTTGTGGAGAGCATGGTGGAGATCCTTCATCAATTGAATTCTGCCATAATATAGGACTTAACTATGTATCATGTTCACCATTTAGAGTTCCACTAGCAAGACTTGCAGCAGCACAAGCGCAAGTAAAAAATCCAAGATAACTTTAATAAATTAAACAATAGCATAATTTTAACCTGAAAGCCTGATATAATAGGTGGTTAAATACGGATTATGATGTTATAAAAATGATAGAGTATTGTGACTTAATTTCATTAATGATTTTAAGTCACAATACTCTATTTTTTTGAAAGTGATGAAATAAAGTCATCTATCATAGATTCAAAGCTCTCATCTAAAGTTACTTCATTATTATGAAAATATCCAAATGAATATAACGACACAAAACCATGTAGAAGACTTCGTAAGGTTCGGCTCTTATGAACCAAGAGAATTTCATCTTTAATGTAAAATTCTAAAAGCTGACGAATGATACGAGTAGTTCCTTTTGCCAAATTAAATAACTCTAAGTTTTCAGTACTTGGAATACTCATGAAAAGTCTATAAGCGGTTGTATTTTCAAAAGCAAATTCTTTATAAACCCTAGCATATTCTTTTATGGCATCATCACCACTCTTACCAATTAACATCTGCATTAATTTTTGATTCAATTCATTTAAAAGATATATTGTCATTTCTATTTTAAGGCTATCCATATTAGTAAAATGATTATATAAAGAAGGAGATTTTATATTCAATTTTTCAGCTATCTTTTGGAAGGTAAGTTGATTAAGACCAATTTCATCTGCCAAAGAAAAAGAAACCTGAATAATTTTTTCTCTAGTTAAATTTCTTTTTTGCATTCACTTCTCACCTCTATAATCTTATTGTATAACAGTAGTTTAACATTACAAAATATATTTTTCAAGCTATATATCATAGTTTTTATTATACAAACTGTAGTTTACAAACTATAAATTATAGTTTATAATTAATTAATGATAAGGAATGACAAAATAAGAAAAATAAATGATGTACAATTTACTATTATTTTATTTATTAACATTTCTATTGCGCTTCATTCTATTTTGGATAACTCCGTTTAATAATTATTATCAAGAGATTTTATTATAAATTAATTTAAATAAAAGAAGGGAGTATATTTATGGAAATATGGAGGAAAAATTTAATAGTATGTTGGTTTGGAATATTTGTGGCTGCTATAGGAATGAGTCAGATTGCCCCAGTATTACCACTTTACATACAGCATCTTGGGGTTCAAGATACAGCAACAATTACAAAGATTTCAGGAATTGCCTTTGGGATCACGTTTATAATTTCTGCTATTTTTTCACCAATTTGGGGAAGTGCAGCTGATAAATATGGAAGAAAACCAATGATACTTAGAGCAAGCCTTGGCATGGCAATAACTATAGGTTGCATGGGGTTTGCACCAAATGTGTATATACTTATAGGCTTAAGGTTGCTTCAAGGTGTAATTACTGGTTACAGTACAGCTTGCACTGCACTTATTGCAACTCAAACTGATAAGGAACATGCAGGATATGCGTTAGGTACACTATCAACAGCAAGTATCGCAGGTTCTTTACTAGGCCCAACAGTTGGTGGTTTTATAGATGAGATATTAGGATTACAAAGTGTATTTTTCATAACAGGAGCTTTACTTTTGATTTCATTTATTACAACGCTTATATTTGTAAAAGAATCTTTTGTTAGAGAAGAGAAAAAGGTACTTACTATTAAGGAAGTTTGGAGCACTGTTCCAGAAAAAAGCTTAACTATCACGATGTTTATAACATTTTTAATACTAGCCATAGCATTATATTCTGTAGAACCAATTGTAACTATATATGTTAAGCAGTTATCTAATAATAGTTCACATATCGCCCTTCTAGCGGGAATTACATTTTCAGCTTCTGGTCTTGCAAATATAATTGCTGCTCCAAGGCTTGGAAAACTTTCAGATAAGATAGGAGCTCATAAAGTAATGTTAGCATGTCTTATAGGTGCGGTGATTATTTTTATACCACAAGCTTTTGTACAAAATACTTGGCAGTTAATGGGACTTCGATTTCTATTAGGACTAGCATCTGCAGGGCTCAATCCATCTGTAAATATTATATTAAAAAAAATTACGCCGTCTTCTCTTACTGGCAGGGTATTTGGTTTCAATATGTCGGCAGGATATTTGGGGGTATTTGGAGGTTCGGTTTTAGGCGGGCAGATTGCAGGAATTTTAGGAGTTCAATACGTATTTTTTATCACAAGTGCATTGTTACTAATAAATGCGATTTGGGTTTATTTTAAGGTTTATAAAAAACTCAATTCTAATGAATAATTATTATTAGATTGTTAGAGTGTTAGATAAATAATTTTTATAACAAGTATTAAATAATTTTTATTTGATCAATAATTTAATTCTATAAAAAATAAAATGAAAAGGGAGATATAAATATGGAAAATCTAAAATTAAATGAAAATGAATTTATTAATGCAGAAAAAAGTGCTCTTGTACTTATAGACTTACAAAATGGAATTGCAGGTAGAGAGCTTTCACCTCATACAAGTGAAGAGGTTCTTCAAAATGCAAGCAAGTTAGTTAAGGCGTTTAGTGATAAAGGAGCATTTATAGTTCTTGTAAGAGTATCTACTATAGACGGTAAAGATATGGTTAAACCAAAAACTGATTTAAAGGCTACTGGGATGAAATATCCAGAAGGATGGGATAACCTTGTACCTGAAATAGCAGGTACTAAGAATGCACATATTGTTACTAAGAGGCAATGGGGTGCATTCTATGGGACTGATTTAGACTTACAGCTAAGACGTAGGGGGATTGATACTATTATATTGGGTGGGATTTCTACTAACATTGGTGTGGATACCACAGCAAGAGAGGCTTATCAAAATGGATATAATCAAATTTTTGTAGAAGATGCAATGACAGCTGTAACGAAAGAAGAGCATGATTATGTTTGTAAGTATATCTTCCCTAGGATTGGAAAACTTAGGAGTACAAAAGAAATAGTTTCATCATTAAAATAGAAATAAAATAGAAACCCCAATATTAAAAAGATTGGAGAATTAAAATGAAAATTAAATGGTTTGGTCAATCATGTTTTATGATAACATCTCAAAGTGGAATAAAAGTATTAACAGACCCATATAAGAAAATGCTTGGCTACAAATTGCCTGAAATGGAAGCTGATATAGTATCTACAAGTCATAATCATAGTGACCATAATAACATAAATATAGTCAAGAGTAGTTTTATACACATAAATGAACCCGGCAATTTCTTAGAGCATGGAATAGAAATAAAAGGTTCCCAAACATTTCATGATAAAACTTCTGGATCTAAGAGAGGGAAAAATACTATATATAATTTTAAGATTGATGATATAAATATTTGTCATTGTGGTGATCTTGGACATCTTCTAAATTCAGAGCAGATAGAGAAAATAGGAAATGTAGACATACTACTTCTTCCTGTTGGTGGCTTAGCCACACTTAATGCAGTAGATGCTGTTCAAGTAATGAAGCAGTTGAACCCAACAATTGTTATACCTATGCACTACAGGACAAAAGCATTAGGGATAGTGGGGTATGTCTTTGGTAAGGTTGATAAATTCATTTCAGCTTCAGAACTACAAGTAAAAGAATATGAGGAACTTGAATTAAACAAGGCAAATATTAAAGGTTATTCAGGGATTGTTGTGCTTAAGTATGATTAAAACTCGATTTTAAAAATAGGATATATACTTAACTGCAATTATATTTACCAATTTCAAGAACAATAGTTAATTCGAAATATTCGTATTTAACTAATGGAACTGTAAATTTTAGTAAAGGGAGATTTAAATCGAATAATATTATAAAAATATATGGCATTGTAATTTTAAATTACAATGCCCTTATGTGCTTACGATATTAAGTTATTATTATGAACTTATTTTAAAATATTCGATGCTCAGATACGGTTAATTTTTATAAGATTTCGAAGAAAAGAGAAGATTAGTTCTACCTAATAAAATATATTGTTTTACAGAAACAATTTTAAAGTAAAGTCATATTGAATTTTTTTTGTACTTGATTTATTATATCTAGCGCAAAATCATATTGAAGATTTGTTTTTGATGTCGCGTTTATTATTAAAGTTAAGAAAGCAGATTTATTGCACTTGTGAATATTCCTATAGTAGTCTCTTGATATCCTCCAGTATTTTTGCGGAAAGCAAATATAAGAAATTAAGTAACGTAAATCTGAGTGTGTTAAAGGACACAATTCATTATAGACATCTAATATAGATAGAGCTAACTCAACATTCCATTTTGTGTTTTCTCGTTTAAGTAATCTTCGCATAAAATATGCTAGATCTTTTGCACTGTAATCTACTTTGCACTTATCAAAATCTATCACCCAAGGATCTAGATCAGGAGGAAAAATTAGATTTTTGTTTACATAGTCACCATGGCATAAAGATTTACTTAATTCATTATTGTCAATTTTATTTGATATGTCTAGAGAGAGTTTAGCAAGGCGTAAATTTGTATCAAAACTTGAAATAAATTGTCTTGAAAATGAATCTTTGTATTTAAACGATTCATTTGATGCTTTAAGTAAATCTTCAAAATGTTTTAAGGTAGATATGTAATAATCCTCAAATCCTTCTTTTGCTGAACTTCCTAAAATAGGTTTAAATTTACGAGATACTGAATGAATCTCAGAGAGTTTTCTTACAGAGATTAAAACATGATCCAAATTATCGAAATTACATTTCTCACCCTCAATCCAAGGAGTTAAGATAAAAAGCATATCTCGATAAGATACAAATCTATTATTATCAATTGTAGGTAAAAGTTTTGAGACCCTAATATTATTTCTATATAGCCACTCAATGGCTGAATATACATATAGCAAGTCATTTAAATTATAATAAACTTTTTTTAGACAGTAATTTTTCTCTTTATAATTTACCCTATAAACTGCTCTTTGCTTATCAGTATCTTTAAATTTGATTATTGAAATCTGAGAGTTTTGTAAATTATAGTATGGTAAAACATTTTGTTTTATAATTTCTGGGGAAAGATTAGATTCTTGTAAAGATAAAACTTCAGTACCCATAAATACGCTCCTTTATAAGGTGATTTTTATTGAATTTTTGTGATACAAGGTAAACTTTGATTGAAAGTTATACCTTAAGTAAACTCAATATATTTTTAAAACTTTAATTAGTATATAGAAATATATATTAGTAAGATTTCTAGATTAAAAAAATTCCTAATTATTAAATAATATTAATTTAATTCTAGTATTAGACTAAAAATAATAAAAAATAAAAATTAATGAATATAAAGATAGTATTTTTTAGTTATTTGCAAATAATAAATATAGTTAATAAATAGAGGAATATAATGATATAGATAGAATACATAAAAAGAGGTGATAATATATGAATGTAAGAGAAAAAATTCAAAATTTTGAAAGCTTGACATTAATTAAGGAAGCTGCTTTTTCAAAAAATTCTATTGGCAGAAAAATTAAAGAAGAAGATGATGATATTAGAACTTGTTATATGCTTGATAGAGATAGAATTATTCAAAGCAAATCATTCAGGCGCCTCAAGCATAAAACACAAGTATATATAAAAACATTTGGAGATCATTATAGAACTAGATTAACTCATACATTAGAGGTATCTCAAGTTGCAAGAAATATTGGAGCCGGAATCGGATTAAATGAAAATTTAATTGAAGCTATAGCGTTAGGGCATGATCTTGGGCATGTTGCTTTTGCACACAATGGAGAAGAAGTGCTAAATGAATACTTAGAAGATGGATTCCGTCACAATGAACAAAGCGTTAGAGTTGTTACTAAACTTGAAAATAACGGGCAGGGACTTAATCTAACTGAAGAAGTAATTAATGGAATATTAAATCATAGTGGGCTTGGAAGCGTTAAAGATATAATTACATTAGAAGGAATAGTGGTGAAATTTAGCGATAAAATGGCGTACTTGAATCATGACATTGATGATTCTATAAGAGCAGGTTTATTAAGCAAAGAAGAGATTCCAAGAGAAATTGTTAGAGTATTGGGAGATACTTCAAACGAAAGGTTAAATGTCTTAATTAAAGATTTTATAAAAAAATCAAATGATAATCTCAACAATGGGATAAAGGAAATTGGATTAAGTCCAGAAATAAGTGAAGCAATGACTGAACTTAGACAATTTATGTTTAAAAATATATATTTAGGGGATACATTAAAGGTTGAAAGAAATAAGGCGAAATTTGTTTTGAATCAATTAATTAAACATTTTGAGGAAAATCCTCATGAGATGCCAGATATTTATATGAGCATAGCTAAAAACGAAGGCTTAAAACGAGGAGTTGCTGATTATGTGGCGGGAATGAGTGATGATTATTGCCTATCACTATTTAATAAAATATTTATCCCTAAGTTTGTAATAGATTAATTATATATGAGATTCATGTCTTAGAAAGTTTAAAACTATAATGAATTTAATAATATTCTCAATGAATAAAGATTTGCAATAAAAAAAGAGGATTTTAAATTAATAAAAAGAATTACTTTAATATATAGTATTATTCAATAAATATTATTTTATAACTGGTGAAACTTTAAATTAAAAAAATTAATAGTTTTCTAATTATTTTAGAAGGAAAACTCGTTATTATGTCGAATAATATATAATTGCCAAAAAAAGCAGAGGAAGGAGATGTCTCCTTGCAAATATCAGAAGAAGTTCTTGAAAGGATAAAAGAACAAAATGACATTGTTGATATTATTTCAGAGGATGTAAGGCTAAAAAAATCAGGTAGAAATTTTATGGGATTATGTCCATTCCATAATGATAAATCTCCATCATTTAGTGTTTCAAGTGAAAAACAGATATACAAATGTTTTTCATGTGGAGAAGCAGGAAATGTGCTTACGTTTGTTATGAAATATAAAAAACTCACTTTTGTAGAAGCTGCAAAGTATCTAGCAGATAAAGCTAATATTCCGCTACAGATAAAAGATAATGAAAATAGCGCAGTTTCTAGAAAGAAAGAAGTTTTATATAAAGTAAATGTTGAAACAGCTAGATATTATTTTGCTAATTTACAAAGAATTAAAATGGCAAAAGAGTATTTTTTGAAGAGAGGGATAAAAGAGGAAACCATAAAGAGATTTGGTTTAGGCTACTCTCAAGATAGCTGGCATGGATTAACAAACTACTTAAGAACAAAAGGATATAAAGATAATCTGTTACTTGAAGCTGGATTGATTTCAAAAAGTGAGAAATCAGGGAATGTTTATGATAAATTTAGAAATAGAGTAATGTTTCCCGTGTTTGATGTAAGAGGAAAAGTTATTGGATTTGGAGGTAGGGTTTTAGATGATTCAAAACCAAAATATTTAAATTCACCAGAGACCATGATTTTTCAAAAAGGGATAAATCTTTATGGATTAAATTTTGCAATTAAGAATAAGCTAAAAGAGGATTACATTATTATAGTTGAAGGATATATGGATTTAATATCACTTCACCAATCTGGTATAACAAATGTTGTAGCATCACTTGGAACTGCACTTACAGTAAACCAAGCAAGGCTTCTTAAAAGGTATGTTAATAAGGTAATAATTTCTTATGATGCTGATTTGGCTGGACAGACTGCTACCTTAAGAGGTCTAGAAATTTTAAGAGGTGCTGGATTTGATGTAAAAGTATTAATAGTACCGGATGGAAAAGATCCAGATGAGTTTGTGAGGAATCATGGAAAGGAGTCATTTCTGAAGTTGGCAAATGAAGCTCTTCCTTTAATTGAATATAGAATTAAGAAAGCAGCTGAAGGTATAAATCTAAATAGTGGAAATGATCTAGTAGAATATGGAGAAAAATTTGCAGAAATTCTAGCAGATCTAAATCCTATAGAAAAAGATGTATATATAAAGAAAATTTCAGAAGAAACAGCAATTAAAGAACAGGCATTATATGACTTACTTTCACAAGTAATAACAAAAAAACAAAAAGAAGACAATTTTGTGAATAAAAAGGAATATTTTGGAACAAAATTATATGTAGAACCCGCATACTTAAAGGCCGAAAGAGCATTATTAAAATTAATGTTCAAAGATGAATTTTATGATGAGATTAAAAGCTCCATAAAATCAGGAGATTTTGTAATAGAATCACATAATAAAATTTATTCATTAATATTACAAGGCAAAAGTGAGGATACTAATGATATAGGTAATATAGAATCCTATGTAGAAAGTAGATGTGACGACATAGAAAGTTCTAAAGAGTTGACCAAGATAAGGGAACATGAGATTTTAGATTTTACTGATAGAGATCGACTAATAAAAGATTATTTAAAAGAGGTAAGAAGCTTTAAACTTAAGCTGCAAATTGAGGATTTAAAGAAAAAGCAAAATAGGTTCGAAAAAGAGGGGAAAATTGAAGAATCTATAAAAATTGCAATAGAGCTTACTAAATTATCTGAAGCACTTAAAAAGGGAGAGAGAGGTTGAAGGTTATGACGGAAGGAGGCAATAATAAAATGGAACAAAAAGCGAATGGAAAAGTAACAAAGCCAAAAGACGATAAAAAAGATAAAAATGCTAAAATGGCGGCTGTAAAGGAATTAATTGACAAGGGTAAAAAGAATGGTTCGCTAACATATAAAGAAATTATGGAAGCTATGGATCATATTGATTTAAGCCCAGAGCAAATAGAAAAGATATATGAAGTTTTGGAAATGACAGGTGTTGAAATAATAGGTGAAATTGCTGATACAGAAACGGAAGAAGAAATTGATTTATCGGTCCCAGAAGGTATAGCTATAGATGATCCAGTTCGAATGTATTTAAAAGAAATTGGAAAAGTGCCTTTATTGTCTTCTGAACAGGAAATAACTTATGCGAAAGAAATTGAAGAAGGAAACCAAAAGGCTAAGAAAAAATTAGCTGAAGCAAATTTAAGATTAGTTGTAAGTATAGCTAAAAGATATGTTGGAAGAGGTATGTTATTCTTGGATTTAATTCAAGAAGGAAATTTAGGTCTTATCAAAGCTGTTGAAAAATTTGATTACAGAAAAGGATATAAATTTTCGACTTATGCTACATGGTGGATTAGGCAAGCAATAACAAGAGCAATAGCAGATCAAGCTAGAACAATAAGAATACCTGTTCATATGGTAGAAACTATAAATAAGCTTATTAGAGTACAAAGACAATTGCTCCAAGAATTAGGTAGAGATCCATTCCCAGAAGAAATCTCTAAGGTTATGGAACTTCCAGTAGATAAGGTTCGCGAAATTCAAAAAATTGCACAAGAACCAGTTTCGTTAGAAACTCCAATAGGTGAAGAAGAAGATTCTCATTTAGGAGACTTTATCCCAGATGATGAAGCGCCAGCACCAGCTGAAGCAGCAGCATTTACAATGCTTAAGGAGCAATTAATAAATGTTTTAGATACATTAACTCCTAGAGAAGAAAAAGTATTAAGATTAAGATTTGGACTTGATGATGGAAGAGCTAGAACACTTGAAGAAGTAGGGAAAGAGTTCAATGTTACTAGAGAAAGAATTAGACAAATTGAAGCAAAAGCTTTAAGAAAATTAAGACATCCGTCAAGAAGCAAGAAATTAAAAGATTATCTAGATTAGTAGCTAAAAGCACCTAAAATTAGGTGCTTCTTTTTAAATGTGAGTTAAATTTATAAGTAAGACAAAAAGAGGTAAATATGGAATTAAGTAAAAGACTAAAATGGATTATAGAAAAAATTAATAAAGTAGAAGTAATAATGGATGTTGGAACAGACCATGGATATATACCAATATATTTAGTTAAACACGATATAGCTAAAAAAGTTATAGCATCAGATATTAATAAAGATCCACTCAAAAAAGCTAAAATTAATGCAGCACTTGATGGAGTATTAGATAAGGTAGATTTAAGATTAGGTAGTGGTCTAGCTGTATTAAAAAATAAAGAAGCTCAAGCTGTAATAATTGCAGGAATGGGTGGTAATTTAATTAGGGATATATTAGAAAATGATTTAGATAAGGTAAAAAAATTAGAATATTTATTGCTTCAACCAGCACAAAACCCAGAAGTATTAAGAGAATATTTATATACTAATGATTATGAAATATTAGAAGAGGACATTTGCTTGGATGAAGACAAGTATTATGAGATATTTAAAGTTAAGTATAAAAAAGGTGATTATATAAAATTAGATAATATATTTTATGAAATAAGCCCATTTATATTAAATAAAAAATTACCACTATTTAAATTATATATAGAAAGTAAAATTGAAAAGAATGAAAAAGTAATGGATTTTATTAAAGATAATACTGAACATGCAATTTCAAGAAGAAATGAGTTAATAGAAAAAAATGAGAAGTTAAAGAAACTATTAAAAAGTTTTTAGGCGGTGAGATTATGGTCCAAGTAAAAGATATAGGAAGAGAAATAGAAAGATTTGCACCAAAGTTTTTAATGGAATCTTATGATAATGTTGGTCTAATGGTTGGAGATGAAGATAAGACTATAAACAAGGTTTTATTATCTTTAGATTGCACAAATGAAGTAATTGAGGAGGCAGTGGAGTTAAGATGTGAGCTAATAATAACTCATCACCCATTGCTATTTAAAAGACCTAAGAATATAGTTAAAGGAGATTTATTGGGGAACAAGTTGATAAATCTAATTAAAGAGGATATAGCTTTATACTCTTGCCATACCAATTTAGATAGTGCTAAAGGCGGGATTAATGAAACTATAGTTAGAATGTTAGGATTTGAGTCACAAGAAATTATTGAACCTAATGAATCTAATAATTATAAAGATGGTGGAATTGGAAGACTAGTTAAATTAGACGAAGAAATAATGTTAAATGATCTTATAGAAATTATTAAAAAAAATTTAAATATAAAAAATATGAGGATTGTCAGGGGAAAAAATAAAGTAAGGACAATAGCTATAATTAATGGAAGTGGGCAAGATTTCTTTTATAAAGCAAAAGATCTTGGTGCAGACTGTATAATAACAGGGGATACAACATATCATTTTGCATCAGATTTCAAAGAATTAGGTATAAGCATAATAGATGCAGGACATTTCTCAACAGAATACCTTGTATTTTTAAAAACATTGGATTTTTTAAGGGAAAAATTTAAAGATGTAGAGTTCATTGCTTCAAAAAAAAGTGAAGATCCTTATGAGTTTGTTTAATAAATTAATATTTAGTAAAACTTTATATTAGGCTATAACTGCACTAAATTATTTAAATGTTGAGTTCTAATGCATATAATTAATTGAAAAAGAGTTTACTAAAAAAATGAATAGGTGCATATACTAATATTGTAATAATAATTGTGTGGTGAATTATGGGGAAAGATCATGATTTTAATAATAAAAATAGTGAAGATTTAAAAGATGACTTGAAAAATTTCTTTAAACATAGTAGAAAAACAATACGAAATTTTTTTAGGGGAGGAAGCAGAAGAAGTAAATATGGTGGATGGAATGGTAGATTTCCACCATTTTTTCCTAGCAAGAATCCTCTTTTATTTTTACTTTATCCTAAATTAATTGTTGGTGGACTTATATTATTAACGCTGCTATTCTGTGGCGTAAGTTTATATGGAATAATAGTAATACTACTATTAATAATAATATTTTTTTTAATATAACTATAATTTAGAAATGTTGTATAAAAAATATATTTGCATATTAAAAAGATATATGTTAATATAGATTTTGCGAGTGAGACGTGCAATCGCTGCTAGACTTGATCTAGGAGAGGAAAGTCCGAGCTCCATAGGGCAGGGTGCTGGATAACGTCCAGTCAAGGCGACTTGAAGGAAAGTGCAACAGAGATATACCGCCTAAGTTTTACTTAGGTAAGGGTGGAAAGGTGATGGTAAGAGCTCACCAGCGTGATGGAGACTTCACGGCTATGTAAACCCCACTTGGAGCAAGACCGAATAGAGAGGCAATTAAAGGGGCTGCCCGTCCCGCCTCTGGGTGCGTCGCTTGAGCTTACTGGCAACAGTAGGCCTAGATAGATGATTGCTTAATACAGAACTCGGCTTATGGCTTATCTCGCATATGTAAAATAGGCAGTTGAGAGAATGGAAGGTTAATTTCTTCCGATATTCTTCCGACGGCTATTTTTTTTGTATTAATTTACATGAAGATATTTAATGATGTTGATTTTTTATAATATGTATAATCTTGATAGCTAAAAAGCTAGAGTTTAGAAATAGACTCTCATGTTGTTCATTGAATTAAGGTTTTTATATAGGTTATAAACAATATAATGATTTTTATGATAATATCTGGCTTGTACTATCGTATGGTTTAAGGGAAAATTCAATGAATTAAACTTTTTGAACCTGTAGTTTCAAAGTAGAAATAAAATATTTAAAAGAAACTTTGCTAAAAATCAAATGAGATTTTAGAGAAGTTTTTATTTTTTAAAATTAATGTAAATTCATATGGAAGGTAATGTTAATTAAATTTTAATTCACTCGGTAAAGATTAGAAGAACATAAAATAACAAACAATAAACAGGAAATAGTTTATTTATTATTGTTGCTAAATAACAGATAATTGAAATGTAACCGATATACAAATTATATGAAATACTAGTTTAAATATATTTTGTAAGGAGAGTAGAGGAAAACTGATTTTCATTACAGGAATTGTAGGTTACATCTAAAATACTAGGAGGTAATTTTATGAATCAAACTAAAAAGATAGATATAAGTATTTCTACAAGAGAAAAAATCGGATATGGTTTTGGAGATTTTGCATGCAATCTTGTATATGCGAGCATATCTAGTTATTTACTGTTCTTTTATACTGATGTTTTTGGATTAACATCAAGTGCAGCGGCATTTATGTTTTTTATAGTTCGTATTTTGGATGCTGTTTCTGACCCACTTGTAGGAATGATTATCGATAAGACAAATACTAAATATGGTAAGTTTAGACCGTTTCTATTATATGGTGCAGTACCTTTCGCAATCTTAGCTATATTATGTTTTAGCACACCACAGCTAAGTGAAGGTGGAAAAATGATATATGCTTATGCAACATACATTGCTCTATCTGTTTGTTACACCTTTGTTAATGTTCCATATGGAGCTTTAACTTCAGCAATGACCAGAGATCAACATGAATCTGTTAGCATAACTACTTATAGAACATTTTTAGCAAACATAGGACAAGTTGTTGTCGCATTTTGTGTGCCATTATTAGCAGGCCAATTCTCAAAAACAATGAGCATTGGACAAAGTTGGCAATTGACTATGGCTATAATAGCTATTATTGGAGGAATTTTATTACTAATCTGTTTTAAGTCTGTTGAAGAAAGAGTACAAGTCCCTGCATCACATACCAAAATAAAATTTAGTGATATCTTTGAGCAATTTAAAGTTAATAGTCCATTAGTAGTTTTAAGCGTATTTTTCTTTGTTATATATGGAGTAAAATCTGTTGTAAGTGCAACTGGAATCTATTATATAACTTATTATGTAGGTAAACCAGAGCTTGTTAAATGGTATTCAGCGGTCGGCACTTTTCCAGCATTATTAATTATTCCGTTTATACCTTGGCTAAGTAGAAAATTAACTAAAAAGCAACTTATGACATTATCAATAGCTACTGATATTATTGGAATGCTTGGATTATTTTTATCACCAAGTAATTGGCTTGTTACAATATTTATTTCACGTGGAATTGCTTCAGTTGGAAATGGTATGATTAGTGCATTTATGTGGGCATTAATTCCTGAAACTATTGAATATGGCGAATGGAAAACAAATAAACGTTTAGGTGGAATGATATATTCACTTGTATGTTTTTTCTTTAAATGTGGTAATGCTCTTGGTGGAATGATCCCAGGTATAGTTTTATCCATGAGTGGATATGTTGCAAAGCAAGCTCAAACACAAACAGCTCTTCATGGTATTCTTATTGCAACAGCAATCATTCCTATATGTTTATATAGTATATCAATTGTTTGTATGAGATTCTATAACTTAGATAAAGAAACTTATGCAAGAATTTCTAAAGAGTTAAGAGAAAGAAATGCAGCTGAATTGGAAAAAGAATTGATTTATGAATAAGAATAATTTATTTATAGAAAAAAGATTAAATGAACAAAATTTATTATTATAAATACTATTTTTAAATAGTATTAGAATATTGTTTCGCTAGCCTAATCAGTGTATTATAAATATGTATTTATGAGAAATATTTGTTTATTTGAATAAGTATCGAGTTATACTGGAATAAATATTTGGTAATTTGGAGGTCAATCGTATGAAAAAATTCTTACCAATTGTTCTAATATTAATTATCATTACGACCTTAATTTTATCAGGGGGTAATAAATCAACGTCGCAAGATATTTCACGGGAAGGTTTAAGAAAGAAAACAGTAGTAACTTTCTGGGCGGCATCTGTAACACCGGAAAGAGAAGTCTTTTTTAAGGAATTTCAGAAAAAGGTTAGTGAAACATATCCAGATATACAGTTAGATTTTCTTGGGATACCAGGTGACTTATCAGCGTATAGACAAAAAGTAGATGTTGCAATTGCATCAGGAAAAGCACCTGATATAACCAATGATTTTAGATCTTCACTATTAACAAATGGTTACTATGAAGATTTAACTAGTTATTTTGATAAATGGGAAGATAAAGATAAGATTAATGAGGATTTGATTAAAGCTACAAAATCATATGATCCATCAGGTAGAGGTCTTTTTGCACTTCCATATAGTTCACAAACTTGGAACCTATGGGTAAGATCAGATTGGCTTAAAGAGGAAGGATTAAATGTACCGACTAATTGGGATGAATTTTTTAATACCGTTGAAAAGTTAACTGACAAAAATAAAAATAGATATGGCCTAGCTATTCGTGGAGGGGCAGGAAGTGCTAATACTTTAGAAATGCTTATGTATTCGTATTCTGGCATAACCAATTATTTTACAGAAGACGGCAAAGCAACAATTAATAATCCTAAGAATTTAGAATTTGCAGAGAAATATCTTGGATGCTATAACAAATTTACAGCACAAGATGATTTGACGAAGAGCTGGACGGAATTGGCAAATTCATTCCAGTCAAGTAAAGCAGGTATAGTTATTCATAATTTGGGATCTGGGAAATCTATGATGTCTGCATTTGATAATGACACTTCGAAATTTGAAGCAGCAAAATTCCCAGCTTCATCTAAAGGATATATAGTTCATCCAAAGTTAATGCCTTTAGGACTATCAATGTCATCTAAATCAGATAATAAAGAGGCAGTATGGAAAGTAATGAAATTATATTTAGATAAAGATATAAATACTGAGTATTGTAAGTTATATGGTGAAATTCCGGCAAATATAGAGGCCACTGAAAATAGCTTTTTTAAAGATACTCAATATATGTCTATAGGTGTTGATTTGCAAAAGTCTAAGGAAGTTAGATTTACTGATACACCATACTATTTAGCAAATTATTCCAGCATAGAATCTCAAATGGACTCAGCAATTCAAAAAGTGATGTCTAAACAAATGAAGGTAAAAGATATGCTTGATCAGTGGGCAGCTTTGCTTGAAAAGGCAAAAAGAGATTGCGATAATTCAGTAAAGAAATGACAGATTATAATATTAAAAATATAAATTTATATAAAAGTTTTGGGTAACATTTGTGTATAGAGATGACTCACGATAATCAGAAATTGCATTAACAAAATTTTAGATAAATATAAATATCATTTTCAAGGAGAAATTAGGTATGCGAAGATTGTTTGAAAATTTGTGGAGAAGGCCAATTAAGCAACAGCTAAACTTAATATATATTCCAGTCATTTTAATATCAGCCATATTAATTGGAATTTTTTCATACCTTTTTCAAATAAAACAAATTGAAAAGAATTCATCTTTTTTACTTGAAAATTCAGTAAATCAAACAGCCATCTCCGTAAATGAGAAAATAAATATACCATTTTCACAAATGGTAGCAGAAAGCGATAGTGTATCAGTTGGAAACCTATTCATGAATCGCTATACTGAGGAAGATAAATCAAGAAAATATATGGATATATTAGATTGCTATAATCAAATGGAATCTGTTTACTACAGTATTAATGACATGATTGATTCTATATATTTTGTAACAAATACTGGAGTAGAAGTCAGCATGTACAAAGGAGATACGCCAGTTAATATAGGCATAGATTTTAATGAATGGTTTAATAGAGATATTTACTCAGAAACTGGATATGGATGGATTGAAAGTCATGAGGATAAGGTTTTTTCTTCAAAATCATCAAGAAATATTATCTCTATTGTAAAAAAATTTGGTACTGAGGATTCAAAAAATAAAGCAATATTGATTTATAATCTTAAGGCAGAGTATTTTAAGGAATTGTTAGATAAGGTTAATATTAGCCCAAATGGATATGTGATAGTTATGAGTCCAGATGGGAAAGCAATTGTTAATAGTACAATAAAAACATTTAATATAGAAGATAATGATATAGATAGAATTAAAAGTGATATTGAAAAAGGCAGTATTAATGATACGAAAATAGGAAACGAGAAAGTATCAATATATAGTAGTTCTGAAGATAATTTATGGAAGGTAATTGGTGTTGTTCCTAAAAAAGACTTAGTAAGTGAAGCAAATAACTTGAAAGTAATTTTAATAGCATTTATAGGAATATTATCAATTGTTTTATTGTCTATTTCCACTCTATTAGCTAGAGGAGTATCAAAGCCGATAGAGATTCTTTCAAATAAGGTTAAGGAATTTGAATTTGGAAATATAAATGTTAAGTTTGAGATAGATACAGAAAATGAGTTGGGGACATTATCAAAAGGCTTAGAGAGATTTAAAGAATCAGTTCTTGAACTTTTAAGAAAAGTAATGCAAGAAGAAAAACAAAAGTCAAAATTAGAACTTCTGATAATGCAGTCACAAATCAAACCTCATTTTCTATATAACACTCTTGGTTCAATTAAGCACTTAATTGATATGGGTAGAAATGATAAGGCAAGTGAAATGTGCGCTGCTTTATCTAAATTTTATATGATAGGTCTTAGTGGGGGAAGAGATATCATTTATGTAAGTGAAGAGATTGAACACATTAGAAATTATCTTAAAATTCAACAAATGAGATATGATAAAGAATTTGAATTTTATATTGATATTAGTGAAGAAATTATGAATGAAAAAATGTTAATTCTTACTCTTCAACCTATTATTGAAAATGCTATATATCATGGGATTAAGGGAAAAGAAGGTCTTGGTACAATCATTTTATCTGGAAATAAGAAAGAGGATAAAATGATATTTGAAATATATGATGACGGATTAGGAATGAGTGAACAGGAATTAGATAATTTAATTATATCAATTAATAACAGAAATGATCAGCAATTAAAAAGTTTTGGGTTAAGAAATGTAAATAATCGTTTGAAATTGTATTTTGGAAGTAAAGCAACAATGAACTTTTTTAGCATAAAAAATGAATTTACACAGGTTATTATAGAAATCCCTATAGAAGCAGAACAAAAAGGAGACGAAAAATATGTGTAGACTTTTTATTGTTGAAGATGAAGAGATTATAAGAGAGGGGATTCAAAAAAATATAGATTGGGAATTAAATAATGTCAAAATAGTTGGGACGGCAGCAAATGGAAAAGAGTGTTTGGAGAAGATAGGAACATGTATGCCAGAGGTTATATTATCAGATATTAAGATGCCTTTTATGGATGGGATGGAGTTGATTCAGCATATCTATGAGTTGTATCCTAAGATAAAAGTGGTATTATTAACTGCATTCGATGAGTTTGAGTATGCTAAAAAAGCATTGAATTATAAAGTGTGTCAATATGTTATGAAATATGAAGAGAATGAGAAAATATTAGAGGCTGTTTTGAAGGCTGGAAATGAATATACTGCTTCACTAAACCAAGCTGAACGAGTAAAGCAAAGTGAAATATTATTGGAAAATAAAATATTAAGAGATTTATTATTTTATGATGAAAAGTCTGAGGAAATATACCAGAATCTTCTTAATAGCAATATAGAATTTTTATATGATAATTTTTTTGTTATATGTATTTCAAACAGAAACTTAATTCAAAGTAAGCATATCAGAAGTATTGCCGAAGGATATAATCTTTTAGAAAGAGAAATTAGAATTTTAGACTTAGAAATAGATTTTTATTTCTGTAAAACGGAGCAAAAATTATTTATTATATCTAACCTTCCCAAAGAAGCAGCTGATTTATTTGATAAATTTATCAAAATATTAGAAAACCTACTAAAACAGAAAGAAAAAGAGTGGCAATGTAATTTGAAAGCCTCAGTTGGTAGTATATATAACGGATTGGAAGGTATAAGCAAATCATACGATGAAGCAAATTATATAATGTCTTTATATCAAATGAATCAATATTTTGATAGAGATAAAAGGACTGTGATTGTAAGCAGCAATGATAGTGTTTCTAGGTCTGCCAATAAAAAAACAGTGGAACAAATAGTAGAATACATTAAAAAACACTATTGGGAAAAAGATATAAGTTTAGATAGTATATCAAAAGACGTGCATCTAACGCCCACATATATTAGTGCAATGTTTAAGAAAGAAAAAGGCATTAATATTTCAGATTACATTATAAAGATAAGGATTGAGAGGGCAAAGTATTTATTGATGACTACGGATATGAAAACATATGAAATATCTGAGGAGATAGGATACGTAAATTCTCAGTATTTTAGTGTATTATTTAAAAGAAATGCGGGCGTATCACCTACAGAGTATAGGCAAAGAGTTAGTGGAAAGTAGATAGAAAGAAGGAAGAAAAAATGAATATAGTTAATAATCCGGTAATCAAGGGGTTTAATCCGGATCCATCTATTCTTAGAGTTAATGAAGATTTCTATATTGCAACATCAACATTTGAATGGTTTCCAGGAGTGAGTATTTATCATTCAAGAGATCTTGAACATTGGAATCTTATTTCTAATGCGTTATCGGATGAGAAAGCTCTTGATTTAACTGGCATTGATTCAGCATGTGGAATTTGGGCACCAAACCTTACCTATAGTAATGGTATATTTTATTTAATATATACAATTGTTTATACTAATAGGTCAAGATTTAAAGATACTCACAATTTTATGGTAATATCAACGGATATTAAGGGTCCTTGGAGTAAACCTGTATTTTTAAATTGTTCAGGTTTTGATCCATCTCTATTTCATGATGAAGACGGCAGAAAATGGCTTGTTAACATGACGGTTGACCATAGGATAGATAAGGTAAGATTTAGTGGAATTGTACTCCAGGAATATGATAGTGAAAAAGAAAAGTTGATTGGTCCAATTCATAAAATATTTAATGGAAGCGAAATAGGAACTACAGAAGGGCCTAACATAATTAAATATAATGGTTATTACTATTTAACAGTTGCAGAGGGGGGGACTGAGTTTGGACATTGTGTAACTATTGCTAGATCTAAGAAATTAACAGGAGCTTATGAAATAGATCCTAATAATCCTATGCTTACATCAAAAACAGATGTTGAATATTCAATTCAAAGAGCAGGGCATGGACAACTTGTTCAGGATTATAACGGTAATTGGTACATGGCCCATTTATGCTCTAGGCCAGTTGATGGGTATAGTATTTTAGGAAGAGAAACTGCTATTCAAAATATTAAATATACAGATGAGGGCTGGTTTAAGATTGATGGAAGTAATGGAAACTTACCAATGAGTAATTTTAGGACTAGTTTAAGAAGGATAGAGAAAAAGCTTGAAATTATAAGAGAAGATTTTGATAGAGAGGAAGTCACTTTAGATTTTCTAACATTAAGAAAATCTTTTAAAAGCTCTAATATGAGTCTAACTGAGCGAAAGGGGTATTTAAGAATAAGAGGTGGAAATTCTTTATCATCTAAATTTAATCAAAGCTTTATTGCAAGAAGACAGCAAAATTTTTCATATGAATGTAAAGTATGTTTAGAGTTCAATCCAGAAAGTCATCATCATATGGCAGGCTTAGTATGCTACTATAATTATGACAATTATCATTATTGTAAAATAAGTAGAGATGAATTATTAGGACTAAGCATTTCAATTACAACATTAAATAATAGGGAAGTTATAGAGACACCATGTATTTCGCTTCCTGAAGATAATTCTAGGTTTTACATAAAAGCCTGTGTAAATAGAGATAAACTTAGATTCTCATATTCTATAGATGGAGAGAAATATTTTGAATTAGATTATAGCCTTGACATGAGGATTTTATCAGATGAACATGTTAATGGAAATGGTTTTACAGGGGCAATGATAGGAGTTAGCTGTCAGGACTTATTGGGAAACGGTATTTATGTGGATGTTGACTGGTTTGAATATAAAGGCTTAGATTAAGTTTTTAGAATTATATATAATTAAAAGTATTTTTAGCAATAAGCATTATGATGTTTATTGCTTTTTTTGATCATTTTATTAGAAATTATAAGAGGATGAAAAATTTAATTTAAATATTTAAGGAATATTACAGTTATTAATTTAGAGATGAACAAATAATTTCAATCATCAAATAAACAATATAAAAATATATATAATATTAATGCAAGTAATATTAGGAGTTAGATATGTCTGATTTACGTGACTGTAATTTATATTATGATCCCGATTCGGTAAATTATTTGATTGAGTATAGAGGAAATTTTAAAGAACAAATAGATAAAGTATCTTATGCTTGTGGGGATATAATTACAGGTACTATCGGAGTGATATCTGTACGAAATAATGATCTTGATAGGCTCCTAAATGATGTTCCAGCAATTGTGTTTTATGATTTTAGAACAATGTATGTTTTACAAGATATTTCACCATCATCTGTAGATAATATAAACAACATAAAAATAAATCCGTTTCTGGATTTGAATGGTAGAGGAGTGCTAATAGGGATAGTTGATACAGGTATAGATTATTTAAACGATGAGTTTATAAGAGAAGACGATACATCAAGAATAATAAGTATATGGGATCAATCTATTCAAAGTAATACTAGTGACTCTGTATATATAGGAGAAATTTATTCAAATGATCAAATTAATAGTGCTATTGCAGCTAAAAGAAATAATGGAGATCCGTATCAAATAGTTCCATCCAGAGATGAAGTTGGACATGGAACAAAAGTTGCTGGGATTATAGGAGCAAGAGGATATAATACTGAGTTTCAAGGAATTGCAAATGCAAGTGATTTTGTTATTGTTAAGCTTTTTGAATCTACTAATTTCAAAAGGCAATTGCAAGAAAATGGAATTGCGTATACTCCAGTATATAATGCATCTGAAATTGTAGCTGGAGTAGAATATTTGAGAAGAATTGCATTAGAACGTAAGCAGCCAATGGTTATTTACCTAGGTGTTGGAAGTACCGAAGGTAGCCATGATGGTAACAACTTGATTTCAAGATATATAACATCCATTGGAAATAGTAGAGGATTGTGTGTAGTAAATGGAGTAGGAAATGAGGGGGATTCTCAAGGTCATGTATCAGGGTATATCAGGAATGTAGGGGATACAAAAGTAATAGAATTAAGAATCCCAAGAGAAATAAAATACCTTCCGATTTACATATGGATACGAAGACCGGATATCGCATCAATAAATGTGATTTCTCCGACAGGAGAAGCTTCAGCAGTTATACAATCTAAAATAAATAAGATTCAACCAGTAAGATTTGTTTTTTTAAATACAGATATGATAGTAAGATTCTATTCACCAGAACATTTTACAGGACATCAAGTAATAAGTCTTACATTTAGTAATATAAAACCAGGAACATGGACTTTCAATTTGATAGGCGAATATATAACAAATGGTAGGTATGACATATGGTTACCTCCTAAGAGTACTTTACCAGAAAATACAATATTTCTTGAATCGGATCCATTTACTACTCTAACAATACCATCAACAGCTGTTAATGTTATTACAGTCTCTTATTATGGAAATAATAATGCATTAATTGCGGCTTCTGGAAAAGGATTTAATACTAATGGATTGATTAATCCAGATATTTCAACTATAGGTGTAAATATATTAACAACAAAAGTTGGAGGAGGAGTAACAACATTTTCAGGCAGTTCAGCTGCTACAGCAGTAGTGACTGGAGCATGTGCGCTTTTATTACAATGGGGGATTGTAGACCGTAATGATCCTACTATGTATACTAAAAAAATTAGAACATACATAATGTATGGTGCTAACAGAAATTCAGCTAACAGATATCCCAGTAGAGAAACAGGATATGGTGATTTTGATTTACTAGGTGTTTTCAATATAATTAGTGGTTTGTATAGGAATAGTAACCAAAGATTTAGAATGAATATTACTAATAAAAAATATACAAATGAAGATTATGAGTTTGATGAGTATTATATAAATAAATTATTTATAAGAATTCCAAAGGCAGGAGATGGAAAATTTATATGAAGGAAGATTTTAGAGCTCCAATAAATATTTTTTCTGATGTAAATTATTATCATTATATAGTTCAATACGAAGGTAACATTGAAGAGGAAGTTTCAAAACAGCCAGGGTACTATGCAACTATAATTGATAATCAATATGCTATATTATCTGCACCTGTAGAGCTTGATACAGGTACAGCGGTTCCAGTTTTTTCTACTGTAATATATAGAGCTTTTTCAGATATATTTACGCTGGAAGAAGTTTCTCCAATTGAAGCATCCCAAGCTAATTTTTTGCAATTAGAACTGCCATTAAGACTTACAGGGAGAGGAGTAAATGTAGCGATTATGGATTCGGGTATTGACTATTTAAATAATGAATTTATAAGAGAAAATGGTCAAACTAAAATAGAATATATTTGGGATCAAACTATAAATTCTGGGCAGCAAACTGGAGAGAATGGGGTTCCTTTCGGAAGTGTCTACAATAGAAGTACAATACAGCAAGCAATAGATGCTTTTAGGGCTGGACAGTCTCCTTATGACATAGTTCCAACTAAAGATGAAATAGGTCATGGAACAAATATGGCAGGGATAATTGGAGCGGTTGGAAAAAATCCTAATTTGAAGGGGATGGTTCCAGAATGCGATTTTGTTGTGGTAAAGCTTCTTGAAAATATTGCTTATAAAAGTCGGTATAATATACAAATACCTATATACAGCATGTTATCTGTTTTTTCAGCATTAGAATTTTTAAACCGATATTCACTAGAAAATAATAAACCCTTGGTAATATATATGCCATTAGAAAGTAATCTAGGAAGTCATAAAGGAAATGGTTTTTTAGAGCAATATATGGATCTAATGTCTCAAAGTAGTGGAATTGCAATAATAAATGGTTCAGGAAACCAAGGCGCAAGTGGAACTCATACATCAGGCACAATATCTCAGGTTAATGAATCTAGAACAATACAGCTATATATATCTCCGGAGCAAAAGAATATAATAGTTGATATCTGGATTGAATCACCTAATATAATGACATTAAATATAACATCACCATCAGGAGAGAGTACTGGAACTATAAATGCAGAGATAACGGCTATAGAAACTTATTCATTTGTATTTGAAACTACAGCAATGGTAGTGAATTACTATGTTCCAGAAGAATATACAGGTGATCAGTTAATGAGAGTAAGATTGTTAAATATAACAGAAGGAATTTGGAGATTTACCCTGACTGGGCAGTCAATTCTAAATGGCAGATTTAATGCATGGATACCCCAAGAAGGTGTTAGTGTCGGGGGAACTAGGTTTATTTCTTCAGATCCTTATGGGACTATAAGTAGTCCAGCAAGTTCAGAATACACAATTACTGCTGCAGCGTATAATCAGCTAAATAATAATGTTCTAGATTATTCTGGAATAGCATTTTTAGAGGACTATCTTAATAGAATTGATGTGGCAGCAGGAGGAATAAATGCATTAACTGTAGCACCTAATAATCAAACGGCAATTGTTAATGGAACAAGCGTATCAGCGGCTATACTAGCAGGAACTTGCGCTATGTTATTTCAATGGGGAATTGTAGAAGGAAATGATCCTAATATATATTCTCAAACAATAAAGACATATATTCAAAGAGGGGCGGTTCAAAGAAGTGGGGATTTATATCCAAATCCAGTGTGGGGATATGGAATACTTAATGTGCTAAAAATGTTTCAAAATATGCGATAAATTGCAACTCCATATTTATAGTATAATATAGGAACATTCTTATTATATTGTAGAAATTTATATTTTAGATAATTTAGAATCCCTAAGGTAAATCTTATGAAAGGCAAGTATACAAAGATTTAATTGCATAAGGCAACTTGAATTTAGGGATTTTAAATTATTTCTTATGATTTAATGAATTATTTTTAGATGAAGCGTTTATGAAAGCTTCAAAAAGTTTAAGCATATTCTTATCATTATAAGCAGTCATAATTTCAGGATGAAATTGCACACCGACAACAAAATTTTTCTCACAACTTTCAATAGCTTCAATCACTTTATCTTTAGAGTAAGCAGTAACTTTAAAACCAGGAGCTAAATCCTTAATTGCTTGATGATGAAAGGAATTAATTAGAGCAGTATTTCCCAAGATCCCATATAAAATTGATCCCTCAATAATTTCTAAGGTATGGCTAGCCGCTCCATCTTTTGTTTGTTGATGATGTTTTATATAACAACCACTCATATCAGATAAATCTTGATATAATGTGCCGCCAAAAGCTACATTTAGAATTTGATGTCCTCTACAAATTGCTAAAATAGGTTTATTAAGTTCATAAGCTATTTTTACAAGTGCCAGATCAAACTCATCTTTATCAGGGTAAATATAACCTAATTTAGGCGATGGTTCTTCATTATATAATAAAGGATTTATATCTATTCCACCAGAAAGAACGATGCCGTCAAGTAGTTCGACTTGTCTTCTAATGGATTCTTCATCAGAAAGAATAGGAAGTATAATTGGAACACCGCCTGCTTTAATTACGGATTCAACATAATCATTGCCAAGTGATTCTACAACTGAGTGCGAATATTGAGTTTCATGTTTAATAACTCTGTTTGAATTTATGCCTATAATTGGTTTGTTCATGATTTGTATACCTCCCTTAGCATATATATAACTTATAATATATATGTATAAATAAAGATTGTCAATTGTGCATAAATGGAAGGAAAATAGGGAAAAGTCAACAATTTATAAACAAAATATAAATAAAGTATTAATTTATATTTACAAAATGAATAAAGTAAGTACAATAGAAGTAATGATAACTTATTTGTTACTCTCTAGAAAGTCATGGTATTAGATAATCTGCTAATATTGTGCCTTTTGTGAGTATAAATTATGAAAAAGATTGATTTAAAATTTACGTTCAAAAGGAAAATATATTCGATTGGCAGATTTCTCTCACATATGCTTAAAAAAGGCAGCTGAGTAAAAAATCTCAAGCGTCAGAGTCGCAAGCGAGTTTGGTCTACATATGATGAAATTGAAAGTGTTGAAATGACATGGGGGAACATATTAATTATGAAAAAGTTTTTCAAAACAATAATGATAGCAGTTGTTATTATACAAGCTATAACTGTAACGGCATTTGCATATGATGAAGTTAATAATATGAAGAGTATGGAAAATCATATTTATAATCATCTCGAAAATAGAGATACTGATTTTACTATTTTATATACAGGGGGAAGGTCAGAATTTGAAGAGAATATAAGTAATTGTATTAAGGATGCATATTCAAAAGATGATTACTTAGAGAGATCTTGGCTAGAGATAAAGCCTAAAGCAAAGGTGACTGAAAATGGTATCGAGACAACTTTAGATGTAAAATATCTGACAACTAAGGAACAGGAAAATTATGTAGATAATGAATTAAAGAGAATTACTAATTCTTTAATTAATAAGGATATGTCAGAGTTAGAAAAAGTACAGGCTATAAATGAGTATATTATAAATAGATACGAATATGATTATACTCTAAAATCTACAAGTGTTTATTCTGCATTGACCACCTCATTAGCTGTATGCCAGGGGTATGCAATGACTGCTTATAGAATGTTTAACTACGCTGGGATAGAAAATAGAATTGTAGTCGGGAAAATTAAGGATGTTTCTCATTCATGGAATGCTGTAAAAATTCAAGGCAATTGGTATCATATAGATGTTACTAACAATGATTCAAGTGATAAGAATAAATACTTTTTAGTTGGAGATAGTACTTTAATTGAAAATAATTATACTTGGGATAGAGAAAAATATCCTAAATCATTTAATGGATATTATAAATAAGCTTTTATTTAAGGGATTGTAACATAATCTTACTGCTTAATCGAAGTATTGTATATAAACATTAAAATATTATAAGCAAAGCATATATCTAGTTTTGATTAGTATATGCTTTTTTTATTATCCTTTTATATTATTTCACAAAAAAGACAAGAGAGTTTTGTAAATTCTCAATATAGAATATAAAGGATTACATATAGTAAAATGAATATAGAGAAAACATTAAATAAAATATTAATTGAGATAATTAAGGCGGAAAAGGGAGGAAATAGATATGGCAGATTTGTCACTAAGACATATTTATAAAATTTATGAAGGGGATGTAACTGCAGTAAAAGATTTCAATCTAGAAATTGAAGATAAAGAATTTATAGTTTTTGTTGGGCCATCAGGTTGTGGTAAATCTACAACTTTAAGAATGATTGCAGGGCTTGAAGAAATATCTAAAGGTGAATTATATATAGGTGGAAAATTAGTTAATGATGTAGAACCAAAAGAAAGAGATATAGCAATGGTTTTCCAAAACTATGCTTTGTATCCACATATGACAGTGTATGATAACATGGCATTTGCTTTGAAATTAAGAAAAGCACCTAAAGATGAAATAGATAAAAAAGTTAGAGAAGCAGCAAAGAGATTAGATATTGAACATTTACTAGATAGAAAGCCAAAGGCTTTATCAGGAGGCCAAAGACAAAGAGTTGCATTAGGACGTGCTATTGTTAGAGAACCAAAGGTATTCTTAATGGATGAACCTTTATCAAATCTTGATGCAAAATTAAGAGTTCAAATGAGAACAGAAATATCAAAGCTTTATCAAAGTTTAGGAACAACGTTTATATACGTTACTCATGATCAGGTTGAAGCTTTGACAATGGGAACTAGAATTGTTGTAATGAAGGACGGTATAATACAACAAGTTGATACTCCTCTTAACATATATAATACGCCAAATAATTTATTTGTTGCAAGCTTTATAGGAAGTCCTCAAATGAATTTAATAAATGGTATTGTTAGTGAAAAGGATGGAAAGTTATATTGCAAATTTGATGAAAATAATATATTATTGCCAGAAGAAAAAGCTAAAGTATTAAAAGAAAAAGGATATGTTAATAAGGAAGTAGTATTTGGTATAAGACCTGAACATTTAGATGATAATGCTCAAATAATTGAAAATAACCCTGCAGCTACTTTAACTGGAGATGTAGAAGTTGTTGAACGTATGGGTGCTGAAAGTTATATTTACTTTAGATCAGGAAACAACAATATGACTGCAAGAGTTGATGGAAGTACTAAAGCAGAACCTAAAGACAAGATTAAATTATATGTGGAACATGAAAATATTCATGTTTTTGACAAAGAAACAGAGTTAAGAATTTGCTAGTATTAAATTAGTGACAATTGGGGTGAGGGAATGAAAGGATTAGTGAGATATTTAGAAGAAATATATGAAAATTGTGAAATACCATTTGAAGTTTATGTGGACGATGAAATTATATTTAAGGCTAATCCTAATTCTTTTAGCGAAAATATACTTGAAGATACATTTTTTATTGGACCAAAAAGTTTCAAAATAAAAACAGAAGGAAATCGCAAGGATTTCATAATGATATTAGAGTTTTGTATAAAGGATAGGTATAAAGATAGCTATAGTAAGAAAGAAAAAATAATTTCCCAATTATTACAAGGCTTGAGTGTATCTAAAGAAAAGATTAAGGAAGTTATGCCACCAATAAAAGAAGAAACATTTTTAGTTACTTTAAATTTAAAAGAAAAAATAACAGAGGCATTAGAGGCATTAAAAAATGTTTATAATAATAATGATGTAACAATTCTTATATTTGAAGATACGATCATTTTAATTGGAATTTTTGAAGATATAAAGGAGCATGTATCTAGTATAAGTGAAACAATATACTTCTCGCTTTACGAAAAGTGTTATATAAGCTATTGTCATATTGGGGATTATGAATTATTGAACAAGTTGTATAATGAAAATATGTATAAAATTAATTTAGCTAAAAAGTATAATGTATCTCAAATGGTATTTGGATGCAACAGCCTTTTATTTGAAGAAGTTATGGATAATTTAAATCAGGATATTAAGGAAAAAATACTAAATAACTTTAATGAAAGTTTTTCAAAGTTAGATGAAGATATGTTAAAAACTATAGAGGTTTTCTTTAAATCAGACTTAAATTTAAGTGAAGCTTCAAAAGGATTGTATGTTCACCGAAATACGTTAATTTATAGATTGGATAAGATACAAAAATACACAGGATACGATATAAGGAAATTTAATGATGCTGCATTATTTAAGATAGCCTTCTTTATTTGGATTCAAAAGAATAAAATTTAATAGATATAGCTAGAAATCTTTTCTGAGGATTGTTAAAAGTAATCTTCAGATGAGATTTTTTATTTTTAGTCATAAAAATGTAAACAAGTAAGAATAAATAAAAAATTTGTTGGTTTATAAGTATATAAATTACAAAAAGTAGTTAATAAGGAGGTGATTATGTAATCATAAATAGGAAATTAAGAAAATATAATATAATTTCAGGAATTTATTGTATAAATATTCCGCGTTTGTTAAAATGTTATTAAAGTTAATTAAATAACTGGATTGTTATATAAACATGATTACGAATAAAACGAATATAATATTGTATGCTTAAATATCTATTTAATCAAAATTTTTGAATTAACAGGAAATTAAGGTAAAGATACCGAACTATTATAATTTAATAGTGATGCAGGAGATAAATATGAATATAAAGGATATAGCAAAATTAGCACAGGTTGGAGTCAGCACTGTTTCAAGAGTATTAAATAATCATCCTGATGTTAAAGAAAGTACAAGACAAAAGATTTTGGAAGTAATAAAGGAAAGTAATTATATACCTAATAATAGTGCCAGAATACTAAAACAACAAAACACAAAAAATATTGGGGTTTTAGTAAAAGGCGTATTCAATCCATTTTTTTCTCAAATGATTAATGTCATAGGAAATATAATAAATGAAAATGGATATACAATGATATTGCATCAAAATGATTATAAGAATGACCAAGAGGTTGAAACTTTAATATCTTTTATAAAAGAAAAGAAATTACAAGGAATTATATGCTTAGGTGGTAATTTTGTTGATATTACAGATGACTGTTTTAAAGAAATAAATGTTCCTATAGTACTAACTTCTGTCAATACTGTTTCAAAGCAAGGAAAGGAATATTATTCATCGGTTGGTATAGATAATGTTAAAAGTTCATATGATGCAACCTCATATCTAATAGAAAAAGGTCATAATAAAATAGCATTAATTTTAGGGGAAGCTGATGATATAGGCGTAAGCATATTAAGAATGCAAGGATATAGGGAAGCATTAGAAAAAAATAAAATAAAAGTTGATGATGATTTAATTATTGTTGGTGGGTATTCAAGCAGAGGTGCATACAAGGAAACACTAGAATTATTGAAAATAAGAAAGGATATCACTGCGTTTTTTGCTCTTTCAGATATTATGGCTATAGGTGCTGCTAAAGCAATTCTTGATAGTGGGTTAAAAGTTCCTGCGGATATATCAATAATCGGATTTGATGGCATGGATGAAAGTGAATATTATAATCCTAGTATAACAACAGTAAAACAACCGGACAAGCTAATGGCAACTATGAGTATAAATTTATTGATATCTCAGATTAATGAAAAAAAAGAAAACCAACATATATTATTAGAAACTAAGTTAATTGAGAGAGATTCATGCTTAGATTTGTTAAGGTAATGGTTATTGATATCTAAAGAATATTAAAAAGGGAAATAATATATATAATAATTTAAGTTATTATTATATTCCTAGAGGGTGGAGGAATGAGAATGAAAAGAGGTAGTGGAATCATAATGCATATTGCATCTTTGCCAGGTAGATATGGAATCGGAACATTTGGAAAAGAGGCATATGAATTTGCGGATTTTTTGAAGAAAGCGGGTCAAAGTTTTTGGCAGATACTACCCTTAGGACAGACTAGTTATGGGGATTCACCATACCAGTCATTTTCAGCATTTGCTGGAAATCCTTATTTTATTGATTTTGATATTTTAGAGTCTGAAAATTTGCTAAGAAAGTTCGATTATGATGAAATAAATTTTGGTGATAATCCAGAGTGTATAAATTATGAATTGTTATTTAAAGAAAAATTGAAAGTATTAAAATTGGCATATGAAAATTTTAAGCAGAAAGAATCTGAGAATTTTAAGAATTTTGAAAAAGAAGAGTATATGTGGCTTGATGACTATGCTACATTTATGGCCTTAAAGAATAAGTTTGACCTAAAAAGTTTTCAAACATGGGATGATGATATTAAATTAAGGAAAAATGATGTTTTAAAGAAATATAAAGAAGAACTTAAAGATGAAATTCAATACTGGAAATTTGTCCAATACGAATTTTTTAAACAATGGACAAACTTGAAAAATTATGTTAATAAATTAGGAATTAAAATTATAGGTGATATACCGATATACGTTGCAGAGGATAGCGCAGATTTGTGGAGTAATCCAAAAGTATTTTTAGTAGATGAAGAAACATTAACCCCAATAAAAATTTCAGGCTGCCCACCTGACGCATTTTCTTCAACGGGGCAGCTTTGGGGAAATCCTATTTATAATTGGGAGTATTTGGAGAAAGAAAACTATAAATGGTGGATAAATAGAATCAGGAAGAGTTTAGAACTTTATGATGTAATAAGAATAGATCATTTCAGAGGCTTTGAGGCATATTGGTCCATACCTTATGGAGAGAGAACAGCTGTAAATGGAGAATGGGTAAAGGGACCAGAAATGAAATTATTTAAGGCAATAAGAAAAGAACTTGGAGATATAGATATTATAGCTGAGGATTTAGGGTTATTAACTGAAGATACTATAAAATTTAGAATAGAGACTGGTTTTCCAGGTATGAAAGTATTAGCATTTGCCTTTTCAGGTGATTGTGAAAATCCATATCTGCCACATAATTATGAAAGAAATTGCGTGGCATATACAGGGACTCATGATAATGATACTATAAAAGGTTGGATTCAAACGACAGGAAGTAAGAATGAAGTTGAGAATGCAGTTGAATATTTGAATCTTACAGAAAAAGAAGGGTATAATTGGGGATTTATAAGAGGAATATGGAGCAGTGTTGCAGATACATCTATTGCACTTATGCAAGACTTCTTAAATCTTGGAAATGAAACTAGGATAAATTTACCGTCTACTATTGGAGAAAATTGGACATGGAGAGCAAAAGACGGTGTTTTTACTAATGAGTTAGCAAATAAAATATATAGATTAACTAGAATTTATGGAAGGTGTGAGTAAGTGTGGATAAACAAAGAATAAGAGATGGTATAGAAAGATATTTAAAAGTAAAACATGCAGTAAAGTTGAAGGATGCTCAGGATTATGAAATTTTTAATGCGCTTTCATTAACTATTTTGGAGGAAATAATTGATAATTGGAATGAAACAAGTGAAACTTATAATAAAGGAAGAATGGCATATTATTTATCAGCAGAATATTTAATGGGAAGAGCTCTAGGCAATAATTTAATGAATTTAGGTTTATACGATGAAGTTAAGGATGTTTTAAAAGAGTTAAATATAGACTTAAATAGAATCGAAGAAATAGAAGAGGATGCAGGACTTGGTAATGGTGGACTTGGAAGACTTGCAGCATGTTTTGTGGAATCAGCTGCGACATTAAACATGCCCTTAGTTGGATATGGAATAAGGTACAGTAATGGGTTATTTAAACAAAATATTGAAAATGGATTTCAAACTGAATGTGAAGATACATGGTTAAAGTATGGGGATTCATGGAGTGTTAGAAAAGATGATGAAATTCAAATAATTAAATATTCAGATATGACAGTAAAAGCAGTTCCTTACGATGTGCCGATAATTGGGTATGGAACTAAAAATATAAATACTTTAAGATTGTGGCAATGTGAGGCTTTAAGAGAATTTGACTTCAATTTGTTCAATAACCAACAATATATTGAAGCTGTATCAGCAAGAAATAAAGCGGAGGATATATCAAGAGTATTATATCCAAATGATACAGCAGAGGCAGGAAAGATATTAAGGCTTAGGCAGCAATATTTCTTCTCAAGTGCATCTATGAAAGATATACTAAAAAAACATAAGGCTAAATTTGGAGCAGACTTTTCTGAATTTGTAAAATACAATGTAGCACAATTAAATGATACTCATCCAACAATATCAATCCTTGAATTTATAAGAATATTAGTTGATGAAGAGTATGTAGAATTTTCTGAAGCATTATCAATAGCTAAAGAATTTTTTGGATATACAAATCATACAATACTTGCTGAGGCGCTAGAAAAGTGGGATATAAGATTAATAGAAAGATTATTCCCAAGAATACTTCAAATTGCATACCAAGTTGATGAAGCATTGATGAATGAGCTAAGACAAAAGGGATATGACGAAGGTGCAATATGGAATTTCAGAATTGTCGCAAATAATCAGATGAGAATGGCTAATTTAGCTATATTTGTAGGGAGAGCTGTAAATGGTGTTGCAGCACTTCATACAGAAATTTTAAAGAAGAATGAATTAAATCACTGGTATCACTTATACCCAAATAAATTTCAAAACAAAACTAATGGAATTACACCAAGAAGATGGCTTAGGCTCTGTAATGCAGAATTATCTGAGCTTATTACAGATTTGTTAGGGAGCGAAGAATGGATTAAAAATTTAGAACTTCTTAAGGGACTAGAGAAATTTAAAGATGATGATGCAGTACTTGAGAGACTTATGGAAATTAAGTATAAGAAGAAAATTCAATTAGCAGATTATATTAAACAAGAAGAGGGAATTAATATAGATCCAGATTCATTCTTTGATATTCAGATTAAGAGATTACATGAGTATAAGAGACAATTACTAAATGCTTTATATATTTTAGATTTATATTACAGAATAAAAGAAAATCCAAATTTAGACATGCCAAAAACAACATTTATATTTGGAGCTAAAGCATTCCCAGGATATAGAAGAGCTAAGGGGATTGTAAAATTTATAAATGAAATAGCTAGACTTATAGATAATGACTCAGAAGTTTCTAAGAAAATAAAAGTTGTTTTTGTTCATAATTATAGGGTGTCTTATGCTCAAAAACTATTCCCAGGTTCAGATTTATCTAAACAAATCTCAACTGCTGGGAAAGAAGCTTCAGGAACAGGAAATATGAAATTTATGTTGAATGCTACTCCAACATTTGGAACTTATGATGGTGCTAATATAGAAATTGTTCAAGAAAGCGGAGAGGAAAATAACTATATATTTGGACTTAGAGTAGAGGATATTGAAAGAATTAAGCATGACTATGATCCAAAATGGTATTATAGAGAGAATCCAAGTATTAAGAGAGTGATTGATACTTTAATCGATGGTACATTAGATGATGGAAGAACTGGATATTTCGAAGATTTATATAATGCTCTGTTAGAGGAGAGAGATCAGTATTATGTACTTGCAGATTTTGACTCGTTTAAGCAGACTCAAGAAAGAGTGTTTGAAGATTATAAGGATAAAAAGAAATGGGCTCAAAAATGTTTTGCTAATCTATATAGTTCAGGAACATTTTCAAGTGATAGAACTATAAAGCAATATGCAGATGAGATTTGGTATATAAAACCTGTCACTATTAAATAGTTATTAATTTAAAAATAAAATAACTAAGAGTTATGGATAGAGAAAACTTTATATCCATAGCTCTTTACTTTTTTACGTATTATAGCCATTTCTAATTACTTAAAATCAGTTTTTAGTATATGAATGCGGTGTTGGGTGAGTTGCAAAATAATTACGTATAAGTTTACATTTAAATTTGTTTACGGTATTATTAATATAGAAAAATAAGGCATGTAGTCATAAATTTAGCAAGCAAAATCATAATTTTTGAGAATTTCTTTTTTATCATTATAGAGTAAATAGTATTATTTTGAAGTTGGAAAAGGAGATTGAATATGAAGAAAATAGTAGTATTGGATGGAAGAACTTTAGGAAATGTAGACTATATTAAATTAAATGAGTTTGGTCAGGTGATTTATTATGATTTGACATCTGAAGAAGAAGTTGCAGAAAGAATTAGAGATGCTAATATTGTTTTAACTAATAAAGTTAAGTTAAACAGGGGGAATTTAAAAGATGCGAGCGAATTGGAATTAATATGTGAAATGGCTACGGGATATAACAATATAGATATAGAATACGCTAAAGAAAGAAATATTGCGGTAACTAATGTAAGAGGATATTCAACTACGACTGTAGCTCAACATACTTTTGCTATGTTACTTCATTTATACGATAATATAAGCTATTTTGATAACTTTGTTAAATCTGGAGAGTACTCAAGATATGATATGTTCACAAATTTAGAAGCACCATATAAAGATTTGTGTGGTAAGATATGGGGAATAATTGGGCTTGGAGCCATTGGGAAAAGAGTGGCTCGAATAGCTCAAGCCTTTGGTGCAAGAGTAGTATACTATTCAACTTCAGGAAAAAATTCAGATTCAGACTTTGCAAGAGTCGAGTTTGAGTCATTGTTAAAGCAATGTGACATCATTTCAGTACATGCTCCTCTAAATGAAAAAACTGAAGGATTATTAAATTATGAGGCTTTTACTAAAATGAAAAAAGATACTGTTGTAATTAATGTTGGAAGAGGGCCTATAATTGTGGATGAAGATTTAGCTAGAGCTTTAGATGAGGAGATAATAGGTGGTGCAGCGCTGGATGTATTTAAAGAGGAGCCTATTCTAATAGAAAATCCACTACTAAAAGTAAAAAACAAAGATAGGTTAATTCTAACACCTCATGTAGCATGGGCAAGTGAAGAAGCTAGAAGTAGATTATTTACAGATTTATTAGAAAATATAAGCGCGTATAATAGAGGAGAAAAAAGAAATAGAGTAGATATTTAACGATTATCAGCTTAGGATGAGTGATAAGAATAAACTAGGATATTCTTCAATGGAAGTTATAGAAAACATGCTTAAAGAAGCAGATAAAGCATTGTGTATTGAGAGAAAAGAATAAGTTAAAATATTATGAGTTAGAAAAGCTTGAATAATTTAGATGTAAGGTATAAATGATTTGTTCATTTATACCTTATTTTAATATGTGAAGGAAATAATTAATATGAGAGTATTTGTCTATTTTTGATACGTGATATTCGCATAAAGAACTTCAGCTGGTTTTATTTTTTGATTAGTGTTAATATATATAAGTGCTACAAGTAATAACTAAGGCACCTGAAAGGAAATAATAGACCTAAAGTGCAGAATATGCAGGTATGATGGTCCATTATTTTTTTAATTGTGCTTAAAGGAGGATAATAAAATATATCATGGCAAAAGTTATTATTGCGGAAAAACCATCTGTTGCTAAAAATATTGCAGATGCATTTAATGTAAAGACTAGAAGAGATGGTTATTTTGAAGGAAATGGCTATTACATAACATGGGCGTTTGGGCATCTTTTACAATTATATGATGCAAAAGACTATGATGAAAATATGAAGGGATGGAGGTTTGAAAAATTTCCTTTTATTCCAGAGCATTTTTTATATAAGGTTAAATGTGATAGTGTAGACAGAACTGTTGAAGATAAGGGTGCAAAGAAGCAGCTTGGAATAATAAAGGCTTTAATTGATAAAGAAGATGTTGATGGAATTGTATCAGCTACTGACTTCGATCGAGAAGGGCAGGTTATAGCTGATGAATTATTTGGCTACTTTAAGGTGAAAAAGCCTATATATAGATTACTTTTGAACGAATGGACACCTGATGAAGTTAAAAGCGGAATGGAGTCACTAAAAGATAACAAGGAAATGCAGCCATTGCAAGATGCTGGAATTGGAAGACAGTGGAGTGACTGGATTATTGGAATTAATTTAACTTCTGTAAGTACACTGAAATATAAATTTGAAGAAAACAAGACTATTAATATAGGAAGAGTACTTCTTCCAACTTTAAAAATCATTTATGATAGAGATAAAGAAATAGAGAATTTTACAGCAACAACTTACTATAAACTAGTATCAAACTTCAAAACTTCAACGAATGAAGAATTTGAGGGACTTTATTATGAGAATGATTCAGAAAAGTTCGATAAAAAGGAAGATTTGGATAAATTTATTTCAAGGCTTGAAGGAGCAACTGCTAGGATTATTGATAAGCAGACAGAATTAAAAAAAGAATATCCACCATACTTATTTAACTTATCTAATTTGCAAGGACATATAACTAGCAAGTATAAGGGATGGACATCAGATAAAGTTCTTAAAGTTGCACAGTCTCTCTATGAAAAGAAACTTACTACTTATCCGAGAACTGCAAGTGTGGTTCTAGAAGAAAGTTTAAAGGATAGAGCAAAAAAGGTTTTAGATACATTAAAAGTTGGATTGCCATATGAAAAAGATATTAAATTTAGTACATCCAAAAGAATTTTTGATAGCTCGAAAGTTGAAAGCCACAGTGCTATAACGCCAACATATATAAAGCCATCGGGTTTATCAGCTGATGAAAAAATAGTATATGATGCTATTAAAAATAGATTTATAATGCAATTTATGCCTATAGCTGAATTTGAAGAAACAAAAGTTACATTAAAAGCTAATGTTTCAGAAATGAATGGAATTTTTGTTTCAAAGGGAAAAGTAAAGCTTGTAGAAGGCTGGAAGGTAGTAGAGAAAATAGAAAGTAAAGATGTCATTCTTCCAAAAGTTGAAATAGATGAAGAAGTAGATATTATAAATTCTAAAGTGAATTCTGTTACTAAAAAGCCTCCTAAATATCATACTGAAAAAACATTACTTAGAGTAATGGAGACTTGCGGAAAAGGTATTGAAGGAAAAGATGAAGACTCAGAAGAAATGATGCAGGCTATTTTAAGTGGGTTTAGCATAGGAACTCCAGCGACTAGAGCAGAAACAATAAAGAAATTAAAGGATATAGGATACCTAAAGACAAAAGGTAAAAATCTTATGTGTACAGAGCTTGGTAGGAATTTGGTTGAAACTTTTCCGGTAAAAGAATTATTTGACTTGGAGTACACGGGTAGATTAGAGAAAACTCTTTCGGATATAGAGAAAGGAAAGTTTGCTAAAAGTGACTTTATTAAACTTATAACAGATTTCACAATCCAATCTGTAGAGTTGATAAAAAAAGATGATACTGCATTATCAAGATTTAAAGTAGAAATACCTAAGGATAGTGAGAATATAGGACCATGTCCAGTCTGTGGAAATCCAGTAATTGAAGGTGAAAAGAGTTTTGGATGCAGTAATTGGAAAAATGGATGCAGATATACGATTTGGAAAGATGATAGATATATAGCATCATTCGGTAAAAAAATATCTAAAGAGATGGTTGAACTCCTGCTTAAGAATGGAAAAGTAGGATTTAGAAATCTTAGAAGCAAAAAAGGAAATACATTTTCAGCATATTTTAAATACGAGAAAAATGAAGAAAGTGGATACTTCAACTGGAAGATTGAATTTATAGATAATAAATAATTAGAGCTTGTTAACAAGCCCTAATTATTTATGTCCCAAAGAGTATATTCTATTGTTAAATTTAATCTTAACTATCAACCATAGTTCCACCATTTACATGAAGTACTTGTCCAGTAACATAGGAGGAGTCATTAGATGCAAGATATACATATGCTGGAGCCAATTCGAAAGGTTGTCCAGCTCTTTTCATAGGAACGTCAGATCCAAATTTTGCAACTTCTTCAGCAGAAAAGCTTGATACTATAAGTGGCGTCCAAATGGGGCCTGGAGCTACGGCATTAACTCTAATTCCTTTGGTTACTACGGATTGAGAAAGAGAACGAGTGAAGGTTACAATTGCGCCCTTGGTTGAAGAATAGTCAATTAAATTTTTACTACCTTGGTAAGCTGTGACAGAAGCAGTGTTTACAATTGCACTTCCTCGTTTCATGTGCGGTAATGCTGCTTGAGTAAGATAAAACATTGGAAATATATTGATTGAATATGTTGTTTTTAATTGGGAAGATGATATTTCTTCTATGCTATCTTGAGGAAATTGAACACCAGCATTGTTTATTAGAATATCAATTTTGCCTAGCTTGTCAATTGTACATTCAACTAGTTTGATGCAGAAATCTTTGTAGGCAATATCACCAGGCATGAGAATACACCGTCTGCCATATTTCTCAACATATTCCTTGGTCTTTATTGCATCTTGATGTTCATACAAATATGAAATTACTATATCAGCTCCCTCTTTAGCAAAAGCAACAGCTACGGCTCTGCCAATTCCACTATCACCACCTGTGATTAATGCTACTTTATCTTTTAATTTGTCACTCCCTTTATAATCAGGATTATCAAATATAGGAGGTGGATCCATACGTGCTTCAATTCCAGGTTGACAATCCTGATGTTGTGGAGGAAAATTTTTTGGTAATTTATCAAAGTCTATGTGGTTTTTGTATTTTAAGGGCATAGCTTTCTCCTTGAATATCTTTATACTATTAATAATATTATGGATTTACTAAACTATTTGTGAATGAATTAATCCTCGAATTAAATGAAAATGTAAAAATAATTATAACAATTCATGCATTTCAAATGAATATATATTAAATTTGCATATATTGTGTTATAATTAATAAATATTTACATAGACAAAGCTGTCTCAAAATTAATTATTTTTTTGAGGCAGCTTTTTTGTTTCTATCAAAGAATAAAGAATTTATTTCAATTAAAATTAAAAAATAAGAAAGAAGGTTGGTATAAAATGAAAAGATATGAAGTAAGTAAAAATGGAAAATTAGAAAATGTAGCTGATGCTTTTTCGGAAATATATAGTGTTGAACTTTTGATGAAAGAAAAGCCTGTTATCTTGGAAAATGAGTTACTAAAAAATATACAAAAATATTTTAAAAATGTTAAAGTTACATCTAATAGAGATAACAATATTTCATTTGCATTTATGGATCATATATTAGAATATAAAAATGTAAATGCGCCTGTTGGAATTGTTATTAGCGTCATTGAAGAAAAGCCTGAAATTAATAAATTGAGAAAATCATTAGGACAATCATTTGACTATGTGAATAAAGAAGAATTTGAAAAATGTAATGTTAGAGTTTTGGTTACAGATATAATGGCTATAGGATTAAATTATGCTGAAAGAATAGAACTTTTTCAAAAAACTCTTTATTCTATAGTTGAATTAATTCCATGTGAAGGCATTCATTTTAATATTACTGAACAAGTAATAAGTAGGGAAGAGTATTTAAAAAACAATCCTCTAAATGATGATTATGATGTTTTAATTGGTATATTAAATGTAAGATTATTTAACATTGAAAATAATGAGAATGAGTATGTAATGGATACATTAGGATTATCAGCAGTAGGTTTATGTGATTTACAATGCCATTTTAAAAATTTAGATCCAGGCGAAATATCGAATATTTTATATTCTTATGGATATTACATTTTTGAAAATAGCGATGTTCTTGAAGAAATAGACACCATAGAAGGAATTACGGAAAATAGCAAGTGGAAATGTCGACATGAAGTTGCGCTTGTTGAACCCGAACGTGTTGTATTAGATATAAATCCTGGAGAAGATTTTTCATGTGGATATAGAAATTAATCAATAATATGTATATAAGAATTTAATTTTTAATTAGAACTCTCTTGATTTAATGTAAAAACAAGAGAGTTTTTTATTCTCTAGGAATTCATATTCAAGTTAAATCTGTGGATAAGTTATGGAAAAGACTAACTCAGAAAGTTATGGTTTGCAAAGAGAATAAAAAATAAATCATATTCGCCTGCCAAATTTCTCTCACATGTGTTTAAAAAGGCAAATGCGTAAAAAAATCTACATATATGAAAAGAGTGTGAAGCACAATATTGAACTTAACCAAAGTCGTCTGAGATTTTGTTATTTTACCTGGCCCGTATGTATAATGAAAAAAATAATTCATATTTAAAAATAACTAATAATAAATTATCATTTTATATTGACATATAAAACATGGGATAGTAAACTTATAAAAGTAATTTAAAAATTTAAAGAAATATGTAGAAAACAATGGCGTTTTCATTTCAAAAAAGATATATCTAGTATGGGTATACCTTCTTTGGAGTGAAGCGTCTTTTTTATTTTTTAACAACTTAGAATAAGCAATTGTACTCAAAATTTAATTAAATTTATTCAAGGGGGAATAGAAAATGGAATTATTAAACGGCGCAGATATGGGATTTGTAATTATTAGTGCAGCGTTAGTAATGCTAATGGTGCCAGGATTAGCTTTATTTTATGGAGGTATGGTTAAAAGCAAAAATGTATTAAGTATTACAGTACATAGTTATGCAGCTCTTGTTATTATATCTTTACAATGGATTTTTATAGGTTATACTTTAGCCTTCGGTCCAGATGTAAAAGGAGTAATAGGTGGTTTAGATTGGAGTTTCCTAAAAGGTATAGGAATGGCGCCTAATGCGGATTATGCAGGCACAATACCACATTTAGAATTTGTAGTATTTCAGTTAATGTTTTCTGCGATTACTGCAGCTGTAATTTCAGGTTCTGTTGCTGAACGTATGAATTTCCCGGCGTTTATAATATTGATTATTTTGTGGAGTACATTTGTTTATGATCCTATTTCTCATTGGGTATGGGGAGCTAATGGATGGTTAAGGAATTTAGGAGTCCTTGATTTTGCTGGAGGAAATCCAGTAGAGATAAACTCAGGAGTTTCTGGACTAGTTGCGGCAATTGTTGTTGGTAAAAGAAAGAGAGCGATCCCTGAACCACACCATATACCTATGGCAATATTAGGTGGAGGGCTTTTATGGTTTGGATGGTTTGGATTCAATGCAGGAAGTGCTCTTGCAATGAATTATGTAGCTGTAAATGCATTCTTTACAACTAATACTTCAGCGGCTGCAGGAGCAGTTGCATGGGTACTTTGTGAATGGTTGCTCTATAAAAAACCTACAGCCTTAGGAACAGTAAGTGGAGCTATAGCCGGGTTAGTTGCAATAACTCAGGGGGCAGGATTCGTGAGCCCTATATCAGCTGTGCTTATTGGAGCAGTTGGCGGAGCATTAAGCTTTTTCGCAATAGCTATATTGAAGAGGAAATTAGGATACGATGATGCCTTAGATGCTTTTGGCTGTCATGGAGTAGCAGGAATTTGGGGATCTATAGCGACAGCTATCTTTGCATCAAAGGCAATTAATCCAGCAGGGAGTGATGGATTAATATATGGTAACTTTGCACTTTTAAAAGCTCATTTAATTTCTACTTGTGCAACTGCCTTGTATGCAGCAGTTGCGACATTTGTAATACTTAAAGTAATGAGTTTAGTAATGGGCTTAAGAGCTACTTCAGAACAGGAAGCAGAGGGATTAGATATTTCCTTACATGGAGAAGAAGCTTATTCAGGATTAAATATGTAGAAACATAATAATAAATAATGTATAAGAATTTAGTGAAAGCAAAATCCAGGTTACTAATATAACTTGGATTTTGTTTTTTTATTGTCTAGGAACCGCCCATGAAGGCAAAGCCTTCACAAAGTATAATGAAAATTAAGTGGTTTCTGTTAACAAATGGATAACCTTGTCAATAATATAGAAAGGTGAGGAAGTAAGCCGTTGTACTTTCTGGTAGCAAGAACTCCTTTTAGGAAACTGGCTACGGTAATTTTGAGCACAAAGTATTGTGTCTAGAGCACGTGTAGGAAATTTTTTTTTGATAAGTAATTACTGTTGAACTCACTGAATTTATTATGGAGAAGGTAGGAATGGAAGCAATAATTGAAAGGTGTGCAGGTATAGATGTGCACGAAAGAACAGTAGTAGTATGTGTTTTAAAGGGTGATTTAAAGAAAAAACCGGAAAAGGAAATAGAGACATTTAATACTACGACTACAGATTTGTTAAAACTTTTAGATTGGATTGAAGAAAGAGGCTGTACGCAAGTAGCAATGGAAAGCACAGGCGTATACTGGAAGCCTGTCTGGAATGTATTAGAATCAGGTGATTTTGAAATTATACTTGCAAATGCTAGACATATAAAGAATCTTCCAGGAAGAAAGACCGACGTGAAAGACGCAGAATGGATAGCTCAATTATTGAGAAGTGGATTAATTAATAAGAGTTTTGTACCAGATGCACATATAAGAGATCTTAGAGATATAACAAGATATAGGAAGAAAATACTATACGAACTTAATAGAGAGAAGAATAGGATTCATAAAATTCTAGAGGATTGTAATATAAAGATTTCAAGTTATATTTCAGATATATTTGGAGATACAGGACGAAAAATATTAAATAAAATCATTAATCAAGAAGAAATTAGAATGACAGACTTAATTGAGATATCAAATGGTAGAGGTAAAGCAAGTATAAGAAAGAAACTAGGAGAAATAAAAGAGGCTGTAAACGGAAAAATAAGAAACCATCATTTGACAATGATAAAATACAGCTATGATCACATTAGGTTTTTAGAAGAACAAGTAGTCCATATAGAAAAAGAAATAGGTGAATATATAGAGCCATATTTTGAAGAAGTAGAGATAATAGATACTATACCAGGTATAAACAAGAATGCAGCATCAGTAATAATAGCAGAGATTGGAACTGATATGAGTTATTTCCCAACAGATAAGCATCTAACATCATGGGCAGGCCTAAGTCCTGGAAATTGTGAAAGCGCAGGTAAAAAAAAAGAAGTAAAACAATGAATGGAGATAAAGCATTAAAAAGTGTAATGTGTGAATGTGCTTGGGCAGCAAGCATGAGTAAGGATACTAGATTATCAATATGCTATAAGCGATGGGTGAAAAGAATGGGAAAGAAAAAAGCCACAATAGCATTAGCAAGTTTAATGTTAAGAATATGCTATCAATTGTTAAAGGAAAGAAAAAACTATATAGAATATGGTACTATTTATTTAGATAAACTTAGAGAAAAAAGAGAAGAAAGTATGATAAAAATTCTAAAGTCAAAAGGCTATAATATAGAAAAAATCAATAAGTAAAAGAAACAAATAATTTAATATAAGGCTTGGACTAGCCTAAAATAGGCTAGTTTAGTTTCCTATTGTCAAATTTAGAGAAAGTGCTGTGAATTTAATTTTCGTAGGAAAGTATAGAATTTTTTGATTTTGAAAGCCAGTGATACCAATGGGGTATAAGGATATTGACCTGTAAAAAATGGTATAAAGAAAGAGCGTGGCGCAGCCACTTTTGTTCTTCTTTAGGAATTTATATTCCAGTAAAATTGAGGGTATAACCTAAAAAGGTTGATTTTTAATTTTTTCTATCAAAAATAAATATAAATTTGTCAATTTAAATGAGAATGTGATAATAAATAAGAAGATTTATTAAAATATTGCTAATAAATATGACTAATGTCAAAAAAAATGTCATTTTTGAGCATAGTTTCATAAAAAGAATATAAAATGAGATATTTTGGCATATTTTGCGATATAATATGAATTGAAGTTAATTATGAGGTGGGGGAAAATATGCATAAAGCACAAAGTCAAATTAAATCAGTAAGTATAAGGTTATACTTACTGATTACAATTGCTATGTTAGCAATAATACCAGTAGTTATTTTAGGTATCATTTCTACAACGACATCAAGGAGGAGTAATGAAAAGAGTTTTGATGAAAATAGAACTTTACTCTCAAATATAGGACAGGAAATAATAAATAATAAGATTACATATTATGAAGATACATTGAAAACATTAATTGAGAATAATAATTTTAATATTGAAGAATCACCATATAATAAATTGAATGGAGATATGAAATTAATTAAGAAGACTGATGAAAGTATTTTAAATATATATTATTCAGACAACACTGGAAAAGTATTTCAAATACTTGATAGTAAATTGCCAGATGATTATAACGCTACAGAAAAATCCTGGTTTAAAGAGACTATAGAGAATCCGAATAAATATATTATTCATAGTCCTTATCAAGATAAAATAACTGGAAAAAGCGCAATAACAATATATAAGGCTGTGATTAAAAATAATGTACCGGTAGGCGTTATGGCTATAGATGTAGAGCTAAGTGAACTAGCAGATCAGTTATCAAGTATAAAATACGGACAAACCGGAGAGTTTATTATTACTGATAAAGATGGTGTAGTTATTTCTGACAATGACAAAACTAAAATTGCTGGAACAGAGCCAACTGAATACAATTGCTGGAATCAGATATCAACTGGTGATAAAGGTAAAATCAAATTCAATTATAATAATAGTACATATGAGGGGTATTTTGAGACCTCGGAACTTACTGGATGGAAGTTAATACTAAAAATCCCATCTAGTGAGCTAAGGAAATCAGAAAATGATTCAACTATAGCATCAATTATAATTATATTTGCAATAGCGGTAATTACATTAATTATAACTATGGCTATTGCTAGAAGAATAAGTAAAGGAGTAAATTCCTTAAAAGATGGAATGGAAAGAACTGCGAATGGAGAATTTAACAAAGAAATTATTATAAATAATCATATTCGCGAATTTATAATTCTAGAAAATAGTTTTAATAAAATGCAGAAAAATATTGCAAAATTAATTAAGAGTGTTGATAATTCGGCAATAAATGTTAATAAAAATGCTATAAATTCAGTTAGTATGAGCAAAGAAGTAGCAATATCGATGAATCAGGTAAGTGAGACAATAAATCAAATATCAAGTGGAACTATGGAGTCTTCTAACAATTTAGAAATGATATCACACAGCATGGACTTACTATCTCAATCTATGAATAAGATAGAAGAAGCGACTGAAAGTGTAAATGGTATGGCAATAAAAGCAAATGATTTAGGTAAAGATGGAATAAAGATTGTAAAGACCGTTATAAATAAATCATATGAAACTAAAAAAAGTACTGAATCAGTAAAAGATGTTGTAAGTGAAGTTTCGGAAAGTATAATGAAAATAGGCACCATGAATAAGGCAATAAGTGCGATTACAGAGCAAACAAATCTTTTAGCCTTAAATGCAGCAATAGAAGCAGCTAGAGCAGGAGAAGCAGGAAAGGGATTTGCAGTAGTCGCTGATGAAATAAGAAAGCTTGCAGAAGAGACATCAGTTTCAGCCAAACAAATAGATGAAATAATAAAAGAAATAAAAAGTAAATCAGAATTAGCAGTTGACAGGGTATTAGAAACAAGTGGAACAGTAGATGATCAAGAGCATGCAGTTAAAGAATCAGAAGTGATATTTACAGAAATAGTAACAGCTATAGAAAGTTTAACAGAAAAGGTGAGTAAAATAGCTGAAGGTGTGAGTAACATAAATAATATGAAGGATGATGTAGTTGAAAAAGTAGAAAACTTATCAGCGATATTAGAAGAAACAGCATCGGGAACAGAGGAAGTTTCAGCGACAGCGCAAGAAGTGACAGCGTCAACAGAAAGCTTTGTTGATAATTTTAATAATTTAAAAGATATGGCTGAGGAATTGAAAGAAAAAATTGAAGAATTTAAACTATAAAAATATAAAATCATTATGATATATATGTTGTAATAATAAATTTACGTTTAAGACTCTAGTGAGCCAAGTGATAAATTAATTGATAAATGTAGAAATTTAATTAAAAAATATATATTTAATGTTTTATAAGATATAAAGGATTGTTGCAAAATGCAATGATCCTTTTACAATTTAAAATAAGGTCTAATTAGCAAATAGTTAGTGTCAGATACAACCTAGTTTTCATATAATATTATATTTTAAGAAAGGTGAATATATATGAAAAATAACCTTAGGTTTGATAGTAATGGCAAGTTTAAAATAGTTCAATTTACAGATATACATGAAGGACCGAGCAGAGACAAATCTATAGAGCTTATAAATAAGATATTAGATTACGAAAACCCCAATATGGTTATATTATCAGGAGATATTATTGATGGCAAATGTCAGACAGCAGAAGATGTAAAAAAAGCTATAAATCATATAGCGGAGCCAATGGAAAATAGAAATGTACCTTGGTGTATAGTTTTTGGTAATCATGATGATGAACATAATATGATGACGAAAGAAGAAATGATGAATTTATATATGAGCTTTAAACATAATCTGAGTCAAGTGGGGTATAAAACTTTTGATAGGATAGGTAATTATAATCTTCTTGTAGAAAGTTCAAAAGATAAAACGCCTAAATTTAATATATATATGATAGATTCAGGAAAATACGCTCCTGCCATTATTGGAGGATATGATTGGATAAAACTTACTCAAATATGGTGGTATAAAAGAACAGCGATAAATTTGAAGAAAAAATATAAAAGATTAATACCTGCGCTTATGTTCTTTCATATACCTTTAAAGAAGTTTAAAAAGGCATGTAAGACTGGATTAGTAAATGGTGAAAGGCTTGAAGATGAGAGCTGTGCCAAGATAAATTTATGCTTATTTAACAAAATAGTTAAAATTGGTGATGTGAAAGGTATATTTGTAGGGCATGATCATTTTAATAATTACTGTGCTGCTTTAGATGGTGTTAGGCTTGGATATGCTGGATATACTGGATACGGAGGATATGGAGATGACAAAATTCCTCGTGGTGCAAGAGTATTTTTAATTAATGAAGAAAATCCAGCTGATTTTAAAACTTGGACAAGAAGAGAGTTTGATACAGAACTTAAAAAGTAAATTCTATAAAAGAATAATTTTAGGAGATATATTTTCATGAATTGGTATATATGAAATTGAAGAAAATTATTGATTTTTAAATGAATTTATTAGCATGGCGATAAGAAAAATATATATAATATATTTAAATTTATAAATATATTATATTGAATAAATGGTATTATATTGAATTAAACGATTAAATAATATCCATTTTTACAATATTGTAACTTAAATTTAGTGTATATAAGTTGAAAAATGTTGTAAAAGATGTAATAATAGAATAAAAATGAAAAAAATATAATATCAATAGGCACACTTATTGAAAAATAGGGTCGCAAAGCTATGAGTCTAAGGAAAAATTTAATTTTCTATGATTGTCAGGTTGCCAAAATGTATCTATGAATAATAAATTTTATATTTTAATTTTGGTGTCCACAATTATGTAGACACCATTTTTGCGCTCTTAAAACTTACAATAAGAAAGCTATTTTTATTATTTTTTCAAGTGCAAAGTATTTGCTGCTAGAGATTTGAAGTTTGAATTATAAATAATATTAAAAGATCAGAAGGGAGTGGAGAAGGCTAATAAAATATAATCATAGTAATTAGTAGCAAAACTAAAATAAGTTGGACAAACAGTTTGACTTAATGTTGCTTATAAAATCGCGTTGAAAGTTTGACTATGAAGGAGGCGAAAAGATTATTTTTTGCGATTTTAATAATCTGAAATGATATGAGTAAAATAGACGAATTATTAAATGAAGTAGAAGTCATAGTAAAACAAGGGATAAATAAAGAGGGCGTAATAGAAATTTTAAATTCTCTAAAATGTTATTTTCCATACGAAATATTAGATGAAATGAAATTATATGGGGACTATTTACCTAAAAATAATGAATTAGAATTTTCAGAAGAAAAAAGATATCTTCATTTTTTATGGGATGTACTAGATAAATCACCTATGTGCTTAATTGCCAATTTTGCTATTCCTTATAGACAGATATTAGCAAAAAAATTATTTAAGTCATGCGGAAAGAATTTTATAGCTGAAGAAAATGTACGTTTCAATGTTCCTGACAATATAGAAATAGGAGATAACGTATTTATGAACAAAGGTGCTTTCCTAGATTCAAAAGGTGGAATAACAATAGGTAACTCAGTAGGAATTGGCGAAGGCGTTACAATTTTTACTCATTCTCATGAGGAGCATGAACATGAATTAAGGACATATGCAAAAGTAGTAATTAAAGATTACGCTAAAATATATTCTAATTCAACTATATTGCCTGGAGTAACAATTGAAAAACAAGGAATAGTAGCAGCTTCTTCTTTAGTCGGTAAAAATGTTGAAAAAAATGAGTTGGTAGCGGGTATACCAGCAAAGGCTATGAGAGAGAGAAAAACATTAGATAGAAATCAGGAAGAATTAAAGCATATATGGTTGCATAACGGTGAATTTCAAGAGTAAAAAATTTGTACACCTTAAGGAGGAAATGATTAATCATGAGAATATCATTTAAATCAAAGTTAATGGTAATAATATTGCCGCTAGTAATAGTTGGATTGATATCGCTGACAGGATTTGCATATATTAATTTTAGGAGCATTATAGAAAGCGAATTAGTGAATTCCATGTCATTAAGAACAACAGAAGCAACTGGTCATATTAATACATGGCTGACGAGTAGAATGGCAGAAGTTCAAGAAACAGCTCAAAGCCCAGTGCTTAAACAAGTTTTGGAAAAAAATCCTGGTTTAAATTTAAATAGCACAGATGGATCATTAAACATAATAGATGATTTAAATTTATCAAGATTTAATTTTATTAAAAATACATATCCAGACGAATATGCAGCAGTCCATATACTAAATAGCCTAGAGCCTAGTGAATGGAGTAACGCTGATAGTTTGAATAAGCTACAAGCGAGATTTTATAATGTAAGCAATGGAAAATTTGCAACTGCTAATTGGGCTAAAGGTGCTGCAACAGAAGCTTCAGAAAGATATTCAAAGACAAATGGCGTTCCTTATGATGCAATATTTAAGCCTACATATTCTGAAGCTTATGATAAGAATGTTGTAATGATGGTTGCGTGGAATAAAGATGCACAAGGAAAAGTTACAGCAGGAGCTGCCTCAAGTTTGGCTATTGAAGCAGTAGAAAATCAAGTTAAAAATCTAAAATATGGTCAAAAAGGTTACGGAGTATTATTAGGAAGTGATGGAACTTTTATAGTTCACCCAAATAAAGATTGGGCCATGAAAGAGAAAATAAATACAGTTAACGATTCAGATCTTACTAAACTTAATGAAGCCATTCAAGGTGATAAACCAGGAGTTTTTAAATTTGGAAGTGGATCTGAGAAAAAAATTGCATTCTATGCAAAGGCACCGATTTCTGGTTGGACAGTTATAAATGTTGTTTATGAGGATGAACTTTTTGCTTCATCTAATCATTTGATACTGATTATGATTGGGATAGTTATAGCTATTATCGTAATTTTATCAGCAGCTATATTTACAGCAGCAACTAAGTTGATCAAACCTTTAGTACGCCTTAATGAGTTCGCGGAAGTTATATCTACTGGAGACTTAAGTGGTTCAATAGAAGTGAAATCCAAAGATGAATTTGGAAATCTTGCTACAGCGTTTAATCATACGATAGAAGCATTAAGAGGCATAATTACAGATATAAATAATGAATCATCAAAGGTAAATGAAGTTTCAACTAATCTTGCAAATTCATGTGATGATAGCATTAAGGTTACTGGAGAAGTTGCTAAAGCAATACAAGTGATAGCAGAAAATACAACTGAGCAGTCAAGACAAGTGACTTTAGCCAGCGAGAAAACAATTGAAATGGAAGAAGTAAGTAGAGTTGTTGTTAATAAATGTAATGATATGCTTGAAACAGCTGAAGAATCACATAACATAAGCGCGGTTGCTTTTGAAGCGGTGGATAAAGCTGTTGAAAGTATGAAATTAATTGTTGAAAACAATAAAACCAATTTAGAAGAAAGTAAAATGTTACTTGAGAGATCAAATGAAATTGGTAAGATTGTTGAAGTTATAACTAACATTGCAAGTCAGACCAATTTACTTGCTTTAAATGCAGCAATAGAAGCTGCTAGAGCTGGAGAGCAAGGAAAGGGATTTGCCGTAGTTGCAGATGAAGTAAGAACCCTTGCGGAACAATCTGCTACTGCTGCCAGTCAGATTTCGGCTTTAATAAGTGGAATACAAAATCAAATTGAGACCATTAGTAGTAGTATGGATGAAGGTTCTAAGGAAATTACTGTTGGTATGGAAACAGCGTTAAAGGCTGAAACTCATTTTGATAATATAGAAAAAGCTATAAGAAACATTTTTGATGTAGTTCGAGATGTATATAATTCTACAGAATCTATGATTAAAACAGCAAAAGATACAGTAGTAGAAATGCAAGAAACATCAATTATATCAGAACACACGGCATCAGCAACAGAAGAGGTATCAGCATCAGCTGAAGAACAGGCTGTTACTATGGACGAAATAGGAGATTCAGCTAATCAATTAGCTAAATTGGCTCATAGATTAAATGAGTTAGTATCAAAATTTAAAATAAGCAAATAAGGATAAAAAATAACAGTAAGACCATAGAATTATTAGTCTTACTGTTATTTTTTATAAGTTAAAGGTACAAGATTAATTGAATACTATACCTTTAGAAAACAAATATATTATTTCATATCTGTTAATATATTTTCCATTTTATTAAACTGGTTACTGACATCACTATCTGGCTTTTTAGTTAAAAGACTAACGATAATTACAGATAGAAGTGATAATGAAAATCCTGGAATCATCTCATATAGAAAACTAGATAAACCTAAAACAATCCATAAAAGAACTGTTATACCACCAACAATCATTCCAGATAAGGCACCCCATTTAGTCATTCTTTTCCAGTACAGACTTAATAAAAGAACTGGACCAAAAGACGAACCAAAACCAGCCCATGCTTGGCCAACAATATCTAAAATAGTCTTATTTGGAAGGTATGCAAGTACTGTCGCAAATGCTGCTATGACTAATACAGCTAATTTACCTATTACCATTTGTTGTTTTTCGGAAGCTTCTTTATTAAAGAAAGCTAGATAAAAATCTTTTGTAATAGAACTTGAACAAACTAAAAGCTGAGATGAGATAGTACTCATAATAGCAGCTAGTACTGCAGATAATATAATTCCTGTAATAAATGGATGAAATAATATATCACCAAGTCTAAGAAAAACTGTTTCAGGATCACTTAATGGAGTGTTATGTTCAGTAAAATATACAAGACCTATAATACCACTTACAACAGCACCTAAAAGACCTATTGCCATCCATCCAATACCAATTCTTCTTGCTGATTTTAATTCTTTTGCAGATTTTATTGCCATGAAACGAACAATAATGTGAGGCTGTCCAAAATAGCCTAAGCCCCAAGCTAGAAGGCTAATAATACTAGCTATGCTAGTCCCTCTAAATATATCAAATAATTTAGGATCAATTGCTTTTACCTTATTTACAAATGTTCCAGGATCTACCCCTATATTCATATACGCTACAACTGGAACAGTGATTAAACATATAAACATTAAAGTCCCTTGGAAGAAGTCAGTAAGGCTAACTGCTAAGAATCCACCATAATACGTATAAAGAACAACAACAGATAGAGTGACAACTACACCCATTGTATAAGTTAGCTTATATGTATCAACGAATAATTTTCCTCCAGCAACAAGTCCTGATGAAACATAAAGAATAAAGAAAACAAGTATTACGATACCAGATACAAGCCTAAGTATGTTAGACTTATCTTTAAAACGATTTTCTAAATAGTCTGGAATTGTCATAGAGTCATTTGCAATCTCTGTGTAGACTCTAAATCTTGGAGCCAGTAGAAGGTAGTTAAAGTAGGCACCTACGGTTAAACCAATTCCTATCCAAATATTAGATATACCAGTTAGGTAAACTGCGCCAGGAAGTCCCATAAGCATCCAACCGCTCATATCACTTGCGCCTGCTGATAATGCTGTAACAAGAGGTCCGAGTCCTCTTCCTCCTATCATATAATCTGAAAGATTAGATGTTTTTTTGTAAGAGTAGTATCCTATTGTAAGCAAAATAAGTAAATATACTCCTATTGCTATAATGGACCATAGTTTCATATTAAATTCCCCTTTCTATACATTTAATGTTGTTGATATTGTTCTTAGAAATGATAAGTGGATAAAATACCTTTTTTATAAAAACGATATGATTATATTATCATATTATTTAAAAATCGACAATTAAATTTAGAAGTTTATACTTTGTGCGTTGCTTTAAGCTAAAATTGTTAAATGTGAATTGTTTACAAAATAAAGTTTTAAGCCCAAATAGTTTATATAAATTAAGACTTATTGTATCCAGCAAATAGAGCATATATATTAGAACAATCTTTGATTAAATATCATATGATACATCATAAAACAGTATTAGGAGATGCTTTATTTAATGAAAAAAAAGTTAAAAGTATTAACTGCTTTATTGATTTCGAGTATAACTGCCATATCTATGTTTGGCTGTAGTAGCAATAATAAAACTAAGGAAGGTAAAGTAACTGTACGCTTAAATGAAGTTACACGTTCAGTTTTTTACGCTCCTATGTATGTTGCAATGAAAGAAGGCTATTTTGCAGAGAATGGAATCGAAATTGATTTACAAACAGGTCAAGGCGCAGATAAAACTATGCAAGCAGTTTTAAGTAAATCAGCAGATATTGGTTTTTGTGGACCAGAACAAACTATTTACATTAATAATCAAGGAAGAGAAGACTACCCAGTACTTTTTGGACAGCTTACCCAAAAAGATGGCTCTTTCGTGGTTGGACGAACTAAGGAAGACAATTTTAAGTGGCAAAATATTAAAGGGAAAAATATTATAGGAGGAAGACCGGGTGGTGTTCCAGAAATGGCTTTTGAATATGCTATGAAACACAATAATATTAATCCAAAAACAGATGTCAATATGGTAAATAATATAGATTTTGCTGCAACTGCAGGTGCATTTAAGGGCGGTACAGGTGATTATGTGGCTCTCTTTGAACCTACAGCTTCTGCAATTCAGAAAGAGGGAACTGGATATATTCTTGCATCTGTTGGTGAAGAATCAGGATTAATTCCTTATACTTGTTATTTTGCAACAAAATCCTATATGGATAAAAATCCACAAGTAATACAAGGTTTTACAAATGCTATCTATAAAGGTCAGCAGTGGTTTTTTAGTCATAGTACAGAGGAAGTTGCGGATAGCATAATTGATTATTTCCCAGGTACAGATAAAGATACAATTATGACAGTTATAGATAACTATAAAAAGATTGATGCTATAGCTCATACACCAGAAATTAAAGAAGAAAATTTAAATAGACTTATGGATATAATTACTGATTATGATTCAAGCTTAATGCCGCAAAGACCTGAATTTAGCAAGATTGTGGATAATTCGTTTGCTGAAAAGGCAGCTAAATAAAGGTCACATAAAGATGAAAAGGTGGTGATTTTATTTGAGCTTGTTAGAAATATCAAATATATCAATGAATTATCATTCTATTAAAGGTGAAACACAGGCTTTAAATAATGTTAATTTTCAAGTAGATGATGGTAAGTTTATTTCTATTTTAGGACCGTCAGGATGTGGAAAATCTACATTATTAAATATAATGAGCGGACTGTTAGAACCATCTAATGGTAGCGTTCTATACAAGGGTGAAGATGTAAAAAAGAACTTAGATAAAATAGGATATATGTTTCAAAAGGATCATTTATTTGAATGGAATACGGTTTGGGAAAATGTAATCTTAGGATTAAAGATAAAAAAGCAGCTAAATAATGAATCAAAGGAAAGAGTAAGTGGATTGCTAGATGCTTATGGGCTAACGAGATTTAAGAACCATCATCCTAGTGAACTTTCAGGTGGCATGAGGCAAAGAGTTGCACTCATAAGGACTTTAGCACTAAATCCAGAGATACTCTTTTTAGATGAACCATTTTCAGCACTAGATTACCAATCGAGACTTTTAGTATGTGACGATGTTTATAAGATAATAAAAACAGAAAAAAAGACAGCAATAATGGTGACACATGATATAGCAGAAGCGATTTCTTTGTCTGAAAAAGTAATAGTATTATCTAAGAGACCATCTAGTGTGAAGGCAGAAATTCCTATACATTTTAGCGATGAAGAATTAACTCCTTTCCAAAAGAGAAGAGCTCCAGAGTTTAGTGACTATTTTAACATGTTATGGAAGGAGTTGAATGATGGAAATGGCTAAGAAAAGTGTAAATGCTAGTGAAGTAAATAAGATGTCTAAGGAACATGAAATATATTTGAATAAGGTAAAGAAAATAAAAAGAAAAATTTTAATTACTAGAATTCTTATATTGGTTATTTTCATAGCCTTATGGCAAATAGCTGCAAATCTTAAGTGGATAGATCCGTTTCTTACTTCTAGCCCAACTAGAGTAATTGAATCATTTGTATCTTTATATGAAGGTGGAGGTTTAATTAAGCATATCGCAGTCACATGCTATGAAACAATCTTAGGATTTTCTTTAGGAACAATACTAGGTTCACTAATTGCAGTAATCTTATGGTGGAGTCCTTTTGTATCAAAAATACTAGATCCATATTTAGTAGTTTTAAATGCACTTCCTAAAGTTGCCTTGGCTCCAATAATAATATTTTGGATTGGAAATGGTATTCCAGCAATAATAGTGATTGCTCTTTTAATATCAGTAATAACAACAATTATAAGTGTGTTAACTGGATTTAATGAAATAGATAAAGAGAAAATTATGCTTATGAATACTTTTAGAGCGACAAAAATACAGATATTAAGATATTTAATATTTCCATACTCTGTTCCTATCCTCATATCAGCTCTAAAGATAAATGTTGGTTTATCTTGGGTTGGAGTAATAATGGGAGAATTTTTAGTAGCGAAGAATGGTCTTGGATTTTTGATAGTATATGGAGGACAAGTGGCTCAGTTAGATATGGTAATGATGAGCATTGTAATACTATCAGCAATTGCATTTATCATGTATGAGGTGGTTGCAATAGTAGAAAATAAACTAGTAAAGGATAGAAGTTAAAAGTATACTATTAAACTCTACAAATACTCTCTTAAAACGACTTATTTATATAATAAATAAGTCGTTTTAATTTTTATAATGAATAAAATTAAACATATTTTTAGAAACTTATATTTAAAGTGCAATTAATATATAATACTGAAAATATAAGGATATTTAACAAAAAGGTAACCTTTACTTAAAGTGTAAAGGAATTTTACTTATCCATGTAATGATGGTAAATTAAATTGTAAAGGTCATATTAAGAATAGAGAGAAGTTGGTTTTTTAACAAATATGCTTAAATAATTGGAGTGTGATAAAATTGAAGTTATTTAGAGAAGCACTAATTATATTTGGAATTTATCTATTAGGAGAATTTATATCATCAATGCTTCATCTACCGATACCAGGAAATATATTAGGAATGATAATATTATTTATATTATTATACACAAAGGTAATTAAAGTGGAGAGCATTTCAAATATAACAAATTTTTTACTAGACCATCTGGCGTTTTTCTTTATTCCAGCAGGAGTTGGTTTAATGACGTCGCTTGGAATAATAAAAGCGACATGGTGGCAATTATTATTAGTATGTATATTGACGACTATAATAATAATTGGGGTGACTGGTATTGTCGTTCAGGCTATTTCAAGAAAGCCAAGGAAAAATAGTTAGTTTACGTACAGATAAAGTGATAAGAAAAGAGGAGAATATATGCAAATATTAACGAACAATGTTTTATTTGGACTAGTACTTTCACTTGCGGCTTTTGAAGTTGGTATATTCATTAACAGAAATACAAGAATACCAATTTTAAATCCACTATTAATTGCAATAGGAATTATAATATGTTTTTTGTTTGCATTTCATATTGATTTTGATACATATAATAAAGGTGGTCAATTTATAAATATGTTTCTTGGACCATCAACTGTTGTACTTGCAGTACCTTTATATAAACAGCTGGATCTTTTGAAAAAGAATGCTAAGGCTATTTTAACAGGTATATTTGTTGGTAGCGCTATAGGGATAATTTCTATAATAGGAATATCTTATTTAGTTGGACTTAATTCAAGTGTAATAAAATCATTAGTTCCAAAATCAGTAACAACTCCTATAGGAATATCAATAAGCAGTCAATTAGGAGGAGTTGTTCCAATAACAGTCCTTGCAATTATAATCACAGGTATAGTTGGGGCTGTATTTGGACCGACTATATGTAAAATTTTTAAGATAAAAAATAAGGTTGCAGTTGGTGTATCTATAGGAACGGCATCTCATGCAGTTGGTACTAGTAAGGCTTTAGAGCTTGGGGAAGTAGAAGGGGCAATGAGTAGTCTATCAATTGGCATTGCAGGAATAATGACAGTGATGATTGCTCCGTTAGTATATAATTTAGCATTATACATATATCATATAATAAAGTAAAAGCTTAAAAAGACTATTAAAAGTTAGCAGTAAAAATAACGGGTTATTCTAAAGAAATTATTTAGAAATAATCCGTTATTTTCTTATAAGTGGCAATATATGAAGTGGAATAGGTAGATTATAAGGTAAATATAAGTATTAGAATTTACAAAAAATATATTTATACATGTATATTATAAATAATGGGACTATAAAAGAGGTTTAGTAATATTTACTTGTTGATTATAGGAAGAAAAGCAAATTATAATTATTTAAGATAGAGTAATTATGAATAATTTAAAAAATGATAGTTTATGATATTAAAAAATTAATGCTGGTGTAGGAGAAGATTAAATATGGCTCACGATGATGAAGTTCTTATAACTTATGGACTAGGGTATGCTTTTGAAAGAAGTAAATTGCTTATTATATCTGAAGTTGAGGAAAAAGTTGTATCTAAAAAAGAAGTAAATATTATGGAAGAAATAAATATAGTTAACAAATTTAAAGAAAAGTTAGATAGTAAATGTGCTTTGAAATTTCCTAAAAGCTACTTAACTAATGTGGAAGAAGCTTTAGAAGAAAAAGTATCAAAGACTATACCTATAATTACATCGATAAAAGCCAAAGATGTGGACAAGCAGAATCATCTTATGGATGAGTATGTAAAAAAGGATCTAAGCCAGATGAGGCTGAGAAAAGAAGGGTATATTCAAAAAGATTCAACTTTGATTAAAGAATATTTAGATAGTTGTAGTGAAAATACATACGCTAAGAATATTAAAGAAAAATCCTTGAAGTATAACAAAATGATTCTTAAGATAATTTTAACAAGTAGTTTTGGAGATGAATTTGGAGATTTTTTGAGTAAGCAAGGACAAGCTACTATTTTAGAAGAAATAGATAAAAATGTAGGTGAGCAGTTAGAGAATTTACTTAAGAATGACTATTTAATAAAAAAGAAGTACAGTGAATTAGATTTTTTGAATATGTTATTGTTCCTTGAGGAATGGCAAAGGAAATATTTTAAATGGGATGGAAAGTATACGGATTTAATGTTCTCAATCAACAAGGATGGGAGAAAATACAAGGGTAGAAAAGACGAAATAAAAGATTCTGTTATTTCTTTCATTAAAGAGAAGAGGTATTTGTATCTTCCATTTGGGAAATATAATGATGATAATATTTTTATAAATTTAAGTGATGAAAGATATTGTAGTATCAATGAAAATGATGAGAACAGATCACAATATGTTATTTTAGAAAAAAAAGAAACCAATTTATATGAAATAGTATCCAATGAGTATAAAAAAATAGATTTAGAAGAAAATTCAGAACTAGGATATTTGCTTTGTTATGATAATGATACAGTTTATATTTCTTTTGTGGTATATGACAAGAAGCATGAAAAAGTAATTTGTAAATATAATAATAAATTTACTGCTTTTAAATCTAAAATGATTGAAGAATTAGAAAAACATTTTATATTATAAGTAAGTTCATAAAATTACATTAATTATTTACTTGGCGGACATAGGGATGAGCTGGGTTATTTTAATTTGTAAATTTCGGTTCTTAGCTACATATAATAAGGCTGCTTTAAATTAATTGGGTATATATATATCTTAATTACTTTAAAACAGCCTTATTAATTAATAGAATGTGTATAGTGTTATTTTTGAGGAGTATATTCTTGATAGGGCATTTGAATTGTAACTCCTGTTTCATCAAATTTATAATTTGTATTTTCAAGAGGATTTTTATTACCAACTAAGTTCATTCCTATGGAATAAAGGGCTTCAGCTGTTTGATTAGGATCCTGAAAAACAGTGCCTGTCATAACACCTTTATTAATTAGGTCTTTAGCTGCTGGTATTCCATCAATTCCGAAAACAGGTATATATTTTGATTTATCTTCTTTATTGTATCCGTATTTCTGTAATGCTTCAATTGCACCTATAGCCATGGCATCATTATTTGAAATTATTGCTTCGATTTTATCCCCATATCTTAAAAATAGTAATTCAGTAGAATCCTTAGCGCATATTTCATCCCAATAACAGAATTTAGATAAAATTTCTTGTGTTTTAATTCCAGCATCATTAATAGTTGATATAGAGTATGTGCTTCTTGCATTTGTTACAGTACTATTATTTGGGCCTTTTAACATAAAATATTGTAATACGTTATCACCATTTCTATCCATAGTTTTTTTATTAGAATTCCACTCTTTAATAATTAAATTTCCTTGCAAAATTCCCGATTGATCAGCATCTGTTGATACAACAAGAGCTCTCTTATAAGATTTAATAGGCTCAGTTTCAAAAGGTACTGTATTAAATAAAATCACAGGAATATTTTTTTGTTTCGCTTTTCTAACAACTGATTCCACAGTATTTCTATCTAAGCTAACTAAATTTATCAATAAAAGATCGTAGTCACTTTGGAGAGCTGAATCTAATAAAGCATTTTGTATACCTTGATTTCTTCTGCCATCCAAAAAAGTAAAGCTAACAGAATCTTTGTTTTTATTTTGAATTTCCTCCAAGCTATTTCTCACTAAAGAGATATAAGGGTCATCGAAAGCAAATAATAGTGTAGCTACTTTTACTGGCTTCTTTGGAAGAACTTGTGCATTTGTATATAAAGCAGTTTTAAGATTAAAAGTAGGTATAATAGCTAATATAATTATGAGCGATAGTATCTTTTTTAATATTCTCATTTCAATCCTCCATATGACAATTTAAAATTGTAATATTTATTATTAGATTGTCTTTTAATATTAAATTTATTCTACATTGAAAATATATTATATAAATAAGAAAGCAGTTACATAGCGAAAGACAATGTAACTGCTTTAAATTTAAATATATATATGCTGAAAAATAATTCTTCATTATAATTCTAAAAATATCGCAAGAATTTTAGCTGAAATTGTGCATTGCAACATATAAATATAAAAATAAATTGAAGATTATTATTTTTTATGTATTTTTTTCTTCTTTTTTACTGAGTATCCAAATGTGCCTAATGGTTTAGCATTTAAGCCATAATATTCACCATGGCTATAACAAATCAAGTTAGCCTTGTTAAAGCATATCTTACCATTTGAATCAATTAAGTCTTCGTCGACCTTTACATTTATTACTTCAAACAGGAATAGATCATGCGTACCTAGAGGTGTAATTGATTTTAATTTACATTCTAAAGCTATCGGCGATTTTTGCAATGAAGGTGTGGATATACTTTCGCCTTTATTAAGTTGCAAACCAAAATGTTTAATTTTATCTTCTTTCTTTCCAGAGCGAACACCACAATAATCAACAATCTTAACCATTTCCCTAGTTGGCAAATTAATAACGCATTCACCACTTTCTTTTATGTAATCATAAGATAATCTCTCAGGTCGTATTCCCATAGCTATTATAGGTTCTTTAGTGCAAACAGTACTTACCCAGCCAACCGTAAAGACATTAACTTTATCATCTTTGTTTTTTGATGTGACAAGTACTACAGGTGTAGGATTAAGCATAACACTGCCTTTAAAATTCAATTTATTCATGTTAATTACTCCTTAAATAAAAGCATCTTCAAATACCTAGGAAGAATACAACCTATTTTTGAAGATGCTTAAGATATATTATAGAAATTAAGTAAGGTTATTTAATTATCTTCTTCTTCTGTTAGAGCGGCTATAGTAATTTTTATTTTTGCGTCTTGAATTAGATGCAGCATTTTTAATAAGAGCAATAAGAGTTACGATAATAGCCAAACCTACTAAAGTAGAAATGTAGATGATTAAATTATCTTTAATTATTGAACCTAGCGAAATATCAACTGAACCTGTAACTTCTTCAGAATGATTTCGTGTGCTATAAGTAAGTTTAGTATTTTTATTAAATAGTAAACTCCATGCAGTAGAATCTGTTCCTTTATAAGCAATCTGAGATTCAGAATCGTTTATTGCATTTTTATAATAATTTACATCTTGAGTCAATTTAATTGGAACAGAAATGGTTTTTGTAGGCCCAAATAATATAAATGGCTTATACTTTACATCAGCAGTTCCAACACTTTCACCGTTTGATTTATAAACTTCTTTTTTAGCAGCATAGCTATAATCCATAATAGCATCCATATCATTAAATTTAGTCATATCTGCATTATCAATTTGTCTACTTTTAAGAACAATACCAATTAACTGACGCCCATCTCTGTCATAGACAGTTGCTAAACAACCGCCAGCTTCATTAGTTGTACCAGTTTTACCAGCGAGGTTACCATTTTTACCAAGTGTTAAGTTTCTATTTTCTAAAATTATTCTAGAATTTTTTAAATTTATAGGAGCTTTTTCAAGTTCCATTGTTTCTCTTTCCCAAGGATTTGCAAAAGCTGCCTTCATGATCATTGAAAGGTCATATGCTGTAGTATAATGATTTGGATCATGAAGTCCATTAGGAGTAACAAAGTTACTATTATTAGCTCCAAGTTCTTTTGCTTTTTTATTCATTAATTCAGCAAATGATTTAACATCTCCGGAAATATTGTCTGCTATTACGTATGCAGTATCATTACCAGAAAAAAGTAGTAAGCCCTTCATTATATCATCGGCAGTTACTTTGTCACCAGGCTGCATAGTATTATGCATATAATTTAAATTTAAAGAGTATTCAGGTTGTTCCTTTGCAGATTTAGTATATTCAAGCTGATCTGCTTTGTCTTTGCTTTCAGCTAATAATAAGCCAGTTAAAAGTTTTGTTGTACTAGCAGGATATCTCTTGCTGTCAGCATCCTTGCAATAAATTATCTCTCCTGTTTCTAAATCCATAGTTAAAGCAGCTTCAGCTTTAATGTTTGGTAAGTTCTCTGATGAAGTTTCAGTCTTAGGTTTTGCAGAATTGCTTGCTGCATAACTTGCCATACTTAATGGACTAAATAAAGAAAGAGAAAGGGTCAATGCAAATGCTTTTAAAATTAAATTTTTTTTCAAGTCAAATCTCTCCACTTCTTTTAAACATATATAAAATAATGATATTTTTTAAACATGCCTTAAGTATAATAAAACATTTTAAGTATAACATTTATGCAATGCTATAACAATAAATGTTATGTAAAAAGTTACAAACAATATATGAGAATTTACAATTTTGTAATATTTACTTTAGTCTTTGTATTATAGAATTTTTTGCTTTTAATTCGAAATTATCATTCAAGTTTTCTAATTTTACATCTTCTCCGTATTTGTTCTTCAAAGCTAATGTTAGAAGTCTATCTGCAAATTCTGGATTTTTTGAAAGAAAAGAGCCATGAAAATACGAACCAAATGTATTTTTATAGATACATCCTTCATATCCATCTTCACCATTATTGCCATATCCGTGAATGCATTTTCCAAGGGGAGTATGGTCATTTATATATGTTCTACCAGAATGATTTTCAAATCCAACATAAGTTTCATTAAATTCTTCGTTAAATATTTCTGTATTTCCAATAAATCTAGTATCTCCGCCTTCGGTATATAGATTTAAAATACCAAGTCCATCAATTTTTTCTCCATTTGGGGCAGTATAGTATTTACCTAATAATTGATATCCACCGCATATAGCTAGCATAACTTTACCATCTTCAATATAACTTGTTAAAGCGTCTTTCTTTATCTCATTTAAATCATTAGAGACTATAGATTGTTCATAATCTTGGCCACCACCGAAGAAAATGATGTCCACATTTTCTTTATCTATATTTTCACCTATTGAAGTATTTATTATATCTACATCAATTCCTCTAAGGGCTGCTCTATGTTTTAAAATGAGTACATTACCTACGTCACCATATACATTTAGTAAATCCGGATATAAATGACAAATAGTTAATTCCATAATATTATTCTCCTTATCTTACCAAAGTTTTTTTATATAACCTTTTGAATGAAGATATTTTCTATAATTAATCATTGCAGTATAAGTTGCTAAAATATATATTTTTTTAGAAGCAGATTGCTTAATTTTATCTGTAAGCTCTTCATAATCTTCTTTTAAAATAAATTTATCTACATTTAATCCAGCAACTTTTAATCTTACGGCCATATCATACATTCTAATTCCTGATATAAAAATATCTTCTATTTTTAAACTAGATATTTTTTCGAAGTCTACATCCCAAATCCAAGAGACATCGCGTCCGTCAGCGTAATTATCATTTAACATGAAAACTGCTGAAAATTCACTTGTATTAAGAGCAAGGGTATCTAAAGCTTGGTTATATCCAGCAGGATTTTTTACTAGTATAATTTGTACATCTTTATTACCAATAGATATTTGCTCTTGTCTACCGAAGCTTGAACTTTGATTTTGAAGAGAGGCTTTAATTACTGAGTCTTCTACTCCAAGTTCTTTTGAAATGGCAAATGCACATAAGGCGTTATAAATGTTATAAGCACCTGATTGACTTATGAAAACTTCAGTATCATTAATTAATACAGAAGAGTTTTCAGGCGTCAAATCAAAAATTTTATTTACAGCATAATCAAGTTCAGAACGCTTGTAACCACATTCAGGACAGTAAAAATCACCTAAGTGATTATAAGTAACTAGGTTATATGAATAAGGTGCCTTACAGAACTTACAAAACTTTGCATCAGCATTTATTTCCAATGTAGTATTTTCTTTTATAGGTGTATTAAAACCATAATATACTACTGGATTTTTTACATCTAACTTTCCGAGTAAAGATTCATCCCCATTCAAAACTAGTTTTGATTCAGGAACTTTAGTCACACCTTCTAAAATTTTAACGAGAGTTGTATAAACCTCTCCATATCTATCTAGCTGATCCCTAAATAAATTAGTTACAGTTATTATTTCAGGGCTTATATGTTCTGTAATGAATTTTACATTAGCCTCATCAACTTCTATTACCGCATAAGGATTTTCTTTTTTCTTAAAAAAAGAGTAGTTGGAAATAAAACAAGCTACGATACCTGGGTATAAATTGGCTCCAGTGCTATTTGTTATAACGTGTAATTTATTTTCCTTTAGGATATTGTAAATCATGCTTGTAGTTGTTGTTTTTCCGTTAGTTCCAGTAACTAGAATTACCTTGTATCCCTTACTAACATGTTTTAAGATTGATTTATCAATTTTTAAAGCTATCTTACCAGGAAAATTACTTCCACCTTTTACAATGTGTTTTGCAGAAAATGCAGTAATTTTTGATAGTAATATGCTTAAAATAGATTTAATATTAATTTCACTCACCGCCCAATTCTAGTTATATATAAGAATGATTAACACAATAAAGTAATATTAATCATTTTTATACAATTAAACAATAAAATAATCAAAATAAGTATAGCATAAAATTTAAGAAGTACGAAAACTTTTTTAGCAATTGAACATATATAGGTTGTTTTTCGTAAATTTAGAGAAAAAGTGCAAGAATTCAAGGTTCAGTTAACCTAACATAATTGTTTTATTAGTGAATATACCATATAATTAGAAGTAATAAAGAATTTTACGAGGTGCTATTATTATGATTAGGGTAACAGTTAATATAAATGGTATGAATTATAACTTAAAAGGGGAAAAAGACGAAAAATATTTGCTTGGGGTAGCAAATTTTGTTGATACAAGAATTAAAGAAATTCTGTCTAAGAAAGCTAGCTTTAGTACAACAGATGCTTCTGTTTTGGCGGCGGTAAATATAGCAGATGAACTTTACGAGTGTGATTTAGAATTAGATAAAGCAATTAAAATAAAAGAAGCTATTAGTAGTGAAAATTCTTCGTTAAAGAAGAAAGTGGACGAGCTTAGCTTGCAGTTAGAAAATATAAGTAAAGAAAAATCAGAACTTCAAAATAATTTTCAGAAGAAAGAAGAAGAACTACATGGGAGATATAATAATGTAGAAGTAAAATATAGTTCGTTAAGTGACGAAATTAATAAACTGAAAATTGAAAATGAAAAGTTGAAAAAAGAAAATAAATTAATAATTGATGAGAATAAGAGAAATAAGAATAGTAATGAAGCCTTAACAAAAGATATTTCAGACTATAAAGAGAAGAGCAAGATTCTTTATAAGAAGATAGATGAGGCCAAAAACAAAGAGCATAGATTAAATAAGCAAGTGCAACAAGCTAATGAACAAGTAAGTAGTTTAACTAGCGAACTTACTAAAGTCAATAAAGAAAAAGATATGGTAACTGAACAATTAAATGAAATGACTGCCGTAAATTTTGAGTTAGATAAACAAATAAAAGAACTTACTCAAACTAAGTTAAATTTAGAAAATAAGATGCTTCTATTACAAGAAAAGAATATCTCGTTAGAAGCTGATTATAATAATGTTTGTGAGGAGTTAAAAAAAGCAAACGAAAATTTAAAACATGAAATTAATAATAAAGAGGTTATAAATAAAGAATATACTTTATGCAAAGGGAATTTAGAAAAATTAAATGAGGATCATCATAAATGTACTAAAGAACTTGCAGAGTATAAGGAAAAGTTAGAAAATCAAATTACGACTAATAATGCAATAACTTCTAAAGCTAGAGAAGAAAAAGAAATACTAAAAAATAAAATTACAGAATTGTTATTAAGTGAAGAAGAATTAAATAAGAAAATTAAAAAATTACTTGAAAGAGAGCAGGAATTAAATAATAGTTTAAAACTTGAAAAAGATAATGCTGTTAGATTAACAAAAGAAATTCAAGATAATAATATTGAAAAAGCTGATCTTAATAAACAGCTAAATGATTTATTTGAAGAATCGGAGAAAGAGATTACAGAATGTAAACAAAAATTAAGCAAGCTAAATAAAGAAAATGAAGCTTTAATAAGTCAAATTGACTTATTAAATGAAGAAAAGGATACTTTAGTAAGCGAAATCAATAAGTTAACTAAGGAACAAGAGATTTTAAATAATGAAATTAAAAATATAAATGATACTAACGATAAATTATCACAAGAAATAGAGAATTCTGATAGAGAAAAAGAAAGATTAGAAGAGGAATTAAAAATAACAAGAAATGATAATGAAAAGCTAAAAGGCGAGCTTAAAGAAGTTCATGAAGAAAAAGAAATAGAAGTTAATATCAAGGTAAAAGAGATTGAGGAAGTAAGTAATACATTAGAGAGTAAAGAAAATGACTTAAGAAGAATTAAAGAAGAATTAGCAAGTAGAGAGAGAGCCTTAGCTAGATTAGAAAAGGAATTAGAAGATAAAGAAGGAATTTTCCTAAAATTAAAAAGAGAAATAGAAGCTAAGGAAAAAGACTTAAATACAAGTAAGGCATCAATAGATGATTTACAAGGAAAGATGTCAATACTATCTAAAGAAAAAGAAGAATTAACTAATGAAAATGATAAACTTAATCAAGAAGCAAGAACTTTTCACAATAGGTTATTTGAACTACAGGCAGAAATAATAAACAAAGAAATAGAGATTGCAAGAGCTAAAAAAGAACAAGTAGGTCCTATTGTAAAAAAGAAAAGATAATCAATGAAGGAGAAATATGAATAAGATAGAATTACTGGCTCCAGCAGGAAGCATGGAGAGTTTAATTGCTGCTATAAATAATGGGGCAGATGCAATATATCTTGGCGGAAATAAATTTTCAGCTAGAGCTTATGCATCAAATTTTGATAATGAAACAATGATGAAGGCTGTTGATTATGCTCATAGCTACAATGTAAAAGTATATGTCACTATAAATACAATTTTAAAACAAAGTGAATTAAAGGAAGCTTTAAAATATGCAGGATACCTTTATGAAATAGGAGTAGATGCAATAATAATACAAGATTTAGGGTTAGTAAAATTAATAAGAGATGTGTATCCTGATTTTGAACTTCATGCATCTACACAAATGACAATTCATAATGCAGAAGGAGCCTTATACTTTAGAGAAAAAGGAATGCAGAGAATAGTTTTATCTAGAGAACTTACATTAGATGAAATTAAGTATATTTCAAAAGATTTAGGAATTGAGACAGAAATATTTGTGCATGGTGCTTTGTGTGTATGTTATTCAGGACAATGCTTAATGAGCTCTATGATTGGCGGAAGAAGCGGAAATAGAGGAAGATGTGCACAACCTTGTAGAATGCAGTATACTTTAAAGGGTGAAAATTTTGGAGAAAGAAAGGCTTATCTTTTAAGTCCTAAAGATACATGCTTTATTGATGATATGGACGCTATTATAAAGAGTGGAACTTCGTCGTTAAAAGTTGAAGGAAGAATGAAAAAGCCAGAATATGTTGCTGGAGTTACAAGGAATTATAGAAAAGCTATTGATAAGGTATTAGTAAATACAAAGTTTGATTTACAAAGGGGAAGACAAGAATTAGCACAACTATTTAATAGAGAAGGTTTTGCTAAAGCATATCTATATAAAAATGTAGGAAAAGATATGATGAGCTATAATTACCCTAAAAATACTGGTGTATATATAGGTCAGGTATCTAACAGTGGAGAAGTTAAACTAGAAGCCAGCGTATCTTTGGGCGATGGTATAAGGTTTAATGACGATGGATTTACTTTAAGTAAAATTTTAAATAATAATAATGAAGTTAAAGAAGCTTTTAAGGGCGAAACAGTCAAGTTATTTCCAACTGGGGGATATAAAAAAGGCTATAAGCTATATAAGATGTCTGATAAAAAACTTTATGATGAGTTAAATAATGATTTAAAACCTTATAAAAGGAAGATAAATTTAACTGGAGAGATTGAATTTAAAGTTAATGCACCTCTTTGTATTAAAGCAAAATACAATAAAAAAGAATATAGAGTTTATGGGGAAATGGTTGAAGAAGCAACTAATAAGCCATTAACAAGAGAAAGAGTTGAAGAAGCTTTAAGAAAATCAGGAGAAATTCCATATAAATTTGACAAGATATTTTTCGATATTTTTGATGATGGATTTATAAGAATTTCAGCTATAAATAATTTAAGAAGAGAATTATTTGAAAAGATTTTAAAAGAAGAAGTAAGTTCATATAGAAGAAAAAGAACAGAAGGACCTATTAAAGAATGGAATGCAAAATGTAAGGAAAACTTAGGCTATATTTATAGTTGTATTACAAAAGATCAACTAAAGGCACTACTTGAGGATAATAAAGCTCAAAATATAGCGTTAGATATATTTTTCAGCAGGCAAAAACATGCGTTGAATAAAAATGACTTAAAGAATTTATATGAGACTTCAAAAGATAAAAATATATATTTAAAAGTTCCAAGTATTATTAAGCAGGAATTTAATAGTATAGTAAAGATAATAGACGAACTAAAACCTTATATAAAGGGAATAATTACATCTAATGCTGGAATAATAAAAATCTATAAAGATAAACTATTTATAATAGGTGATTATAAGCTAAATATATTTAATAAAGAAGCGGCTGAATTTTATGCGCAAGACGTTGATATTCCATTCTTAAGTCTTGAACTAAATCGAAAAGAAATAAAAGAATTAATGAAGAACACTAACTGCAACATGGGAATGAACATTTATGGGAAAACTGAGCTTATGATTAGTGAATATTGTCCTATGGGAAGTACTTTTGGTAATAAGTCATCTAAAAAAGAATGTAGTGGTGTGTGTATGAAAGATAACTTTAAGCTAATAGATAGAATGAATGAAAGTTTTACTGTTTTAGGTGATAATAGCTGTAGAAGTTATATTTTAAATTCAATAGCTACCAATTTAATTGATGAAATGGAAGAACTTAAGTCTTTTAATATTTCAAATTTTAGAGTAGACTTTAAAGATGAAAGCTATGATGAAGTAAAAGATGTTTTAAATCAAATTGCGAATAAAGCAAAAAACGAAAATAATAAGTATACTAAGGGCCACTACAAACGTGGAGTAGAATAATACCAAGAAATAGTTGACGGCTTGTAATTGATAATTAAGGTAAAAATTACTTTGAAACTTATTAGAAAGAGAGTATTTTAAGTTTTATAAGTATAAAGTCTTAGTTATCTCTTATATGCTGTCAATTGTTGATTGATTGTTAGGATGTGGGATGTATGAATGAAAGATCTCTAAGAATTTTAGAGTTTAATAAGATAAAAGAAAAAATTAAGAAATATGCAAGAACAAATGCTGCTAAAGCAAAAGTTGAGGCTCTTGAGCCTTATGATAATTTATATGAAATAAATAATAAGTTAGAGGAGACAAACGAGGCTCTTGAAATCTTAATATCAAAGGGGAATCCACCACTTGAAGGATTAGCTGATATACATGAAGGTATAGAAAGAGCTAAAAAGGGAGGAACCTTATCACCAGGGCAATTATTAAAAGTTGGTGGAATGCTTAAAGCTACGAGAAATATGAAGGAATTCTTTAAAAGAGAAGAAGTTGAAAAGTCATATCCAAAACTTGAAGACTTAGCTTACATATTAGCTCCAGTAAAAGCGTTAGAAGACGAAATAGAAAGAGCCATAGTATCAGAGGATGAAATTAGTGATAAAGCTAGCCAAACTCTTTATAATATTAGACGAAGCTTAAAAGAAAAGAACTCTTCAGTTAGAGAAAAAATAAGTTCTATTGTTAGAAGTAACTCAAAATATTTACAGGATGATTTATATACTATGAGAGGCGATAGATACGTGCTTCCTGTAAAATCAGAATATAAAAGTCAAGTTCCAGGACTTGTACACGATCAAAGTTCAACTGGAGCAACGTTTTTTATCGAGCCTATGAGCTTAGTGAATTTAAACAATGAAATAAGAGAATTGTTTTTAAAAGAAAAAGCTGAAATAGAAAGAATACTTTCTGACCTTTCTCTGAAAGTTAAAATTAATGGGGACTCATGTTTGAGTAATTTAAAGGTACTTGTTGAATTTGACTTTATATTTGCGAAAGGAAAATATGCATCTGCATTAAATGCTATAAAGCCGATAGTTAGAGAAGATGGAGCATTTAGCATATTATCTGGAAGGCATCCATTAATAGAAAGTGATAAAGTTGTGCCATCAGATATATATCTAGGAGAAGAATTTCAAACATTAATGATAACAGGACCAAATACTGGAGGTAAGACTGTTACAATAAAAACCGTTGGGTTACTTCATATTATGGGACTAAGCGGATTATTAATTCCCGCTAGAGATAACTCCTCTATAGCATTCTTTAAAGAAATATTTGCAGATATAGGTGATGAACAAAGCATTGAGCAAAGCTTATCTACTTTCTCATCTCATATGACTAATATAGTTAATATAATGAAGCATGTGGATGACAAGTCATTAGCTTTATTCGATGAGCTTGGTGCAGGTACAGATCCAGCAGAAGGAGCAGCTCTTGCAGTATCAATATTAGAAACTTTAAGAAATAGAGGCGCAAAGCTAATCGCAACTACTCACTATAGTGAACTTAAGGCTTATGCATTAAAAACAGAGGGTGTAGAAAATGCTTCTGTTGAATTTGATATAGAAACCTTGAGGCCAACTTATAGATTATTAATTGGTGTTCCAGGTAAATCAAATGCCTTTGAGATTTCTAAGAGATTAGGACTTGTAGAAGGTGTCATTAAACGCGCAAAAGAATACATGTCTGAAGAAAATCTTCAATTTGAAAATCTAATCAGAGAACTTCAAGAAAAAAGTATAATAGCTAAAAAAGAAGCAAGAGAAGCTAAGATGCTTAGAGATCAAGCAGAAGATCTTAAAAAGAAGTACGAGGAAAAGCTTGAAAAATTAGAAAATACTAGAGAAAAAGCTTATATGGATGCTAGGCGTGAGGCTAAAGAGATAATTGCAAATGCTAAAGATGAAGCAGATGATATTTTAAAAGCCATGAGAGAGCTTGAAAAGCTTGGAATAGCAGGCGGTGGAAGGCAAAGGCTTGAAGAAGAAAGAAAGAAACTTAAAGATAGCTTAGAAGAAAGAGAAAAAGGAATTCACAAGATGAAGGAAAATGAAGGGGAGTCTATAACTAATGTGACTCTTGGTATGGAAGCTTACCTTCCTTCATTAAACCAAAAAGTAATTATTGTTTCTATGCCAGATAACAGAGGCGAAGTTCAAGTTGAAGCTGGAATAATGAAAATAAATGTTAAGCTTAAAGATTTAAGAAAAACTCAAGTTACTAAAGAAGAAAAAGTAAGAAGAAAAAGAGAAGTAAAGCTTAATCTAAGTAATGTAGAATCCAGAGTTGACTTAAGAGGATTGGATGCAGAAGAAGCATGCTATAAAGCAGATAAATATTTAGATGATGCATATATGGCTAACTTAGGAGAAGTAACAATAGTTCATGGTAAAGGAACTGGAGTACTTCGTAAAGCAATAAATGATATGCTTAAGAGACATCCTCATGTAAAATCATATAGACTAGGTGCATATGGTGAAGGTGGAGACGGAGTTACTATGGTAGAACTTAAGGGGTAGTTATTTTTTCATATACCTAATATTTTTACTTATTTAAGTTAAAAATATCATTAAAATTATTGTTAGTAAGAATATTATACAAATATTAATGTATAATTAAGTAAAGCTATAATTAAATTTCTCTTAAGTTTTTGTTTTATAGTGTTAAGTGTACGTTAGATAAGAGGTGATAATATGTACATAATAAGTGCATGCTTGTGTGGAGTTAATTGTAAATATAGTGGTAAAAATAATCTAAATGATAGATGTTTAAAATTATTTAGAGAAGGAAGAGCGGTTCTAGTTTGTCCAGAACAATTAGGCGGATTACCAACTCCAAGAAATCCTGTTGAGCTAAATAGTGCAGCAAGTGAAGTGTTAGATGGGAATGGAAAAGCATTAAGTAATAAAGGTGAGGATGTTACTAAGCAATTTATAGATGGTGCATATGAAACATTAAAAATTGCAAAAGAACTTGGAGCCACAAAAGCTATATTGAAAGAAGGAAGTCCTTCATGTGGATCTAACTTTGTCTATGATGGAACTTTTACAGGTAATAAGATAAAAGGCAAAGGAATTACAGCTCTTTTACTAGAGAATGAAGGTATAACTGTATTTTCAGATGAAGACTTAGAAGTAAACAATAGTAAGTTAGTATATCTTAACGAGTTTGATAGAGAAAAAGCTAAGAAAAGAAGACTTTTTGAACAAGGAGAAGAAGAAGAGTCTTATGGAGAAGAATATTTTGATTTAACAGAAAATTTAACTGATATGTCTGAACTTCCTCCAAGTGTTGAAGAAAATGTGAAAAAGCTTATGATTTCATTAGCTCGTGATTTAATGGGCTTTGAAGAAATTGATGAAATTGCAGAAGCCACAGGGCTGAGTGTAGAGGAAGTAGAAGAAATCTTAGAGGAAGAATAATAAGAATCAAATATATATTAATTGATATTTGTTAATTTTGTTAATTAAGATACTACTAGTATTTGTTTAATCCCCATGATAGATTAAATTATCATGGGGATTTTTAGCGTGTGGAAGTTTTTGTAGGATTAATAAGGATTATAATTAATAATTAAGATCGTGTTTAAAAAGTACTGTAATGTCAGTTAAAAGAAAAGTTGAGCTGTTACATAAAGAATTCCTTTGTGATGTAACAGCCTTTTTTAGATCTTTTTTAGAGATGATGCAGATATTCAGTGATTCATTTTAAGTAATAGAAATTTTCATATTTTTATATATTCCTAGATTTATATATTTATAGGTTTATATAAAAATATGAAAATATATAAATATGAAAATATATAAATATATAAATATATAAATATTTATAGGAAACATCAGAGGTTTGGACATTAGAGAGTAGAGTGAATTCTAGATGGAAATTGATTAATAACATATATAGATTTAGCCTTATTTTCATGTGAGAATATGAATGAATTATTGTAGCCAGTTTTTGGCTATAGGATAACTAATTGGTATTTTACCATCATTTCCAAATCCTAATGTATGAGCTGAAGTATGAAAATCACTGCCCCCGCTTTTTAACAGGTTATGGCTGTCACAATAATCAATTATTGCATTAATTTGTGAGTGAGAATGCTTACGATGTATGCATTCAATACCATCTATTAAGTTTAATTTGACAATGCTGTCGATATAATTATATATGTTATCTACGTCATATACATAAGGATGAGCTAAAAAACATTTACCGCCTGAACTATGAATTGTTTCTGCAGCTTCATAGATAGTTGGAAGATCTTCTGCTGGCTGTATATAAAATGGACTATTAGGGTTTAAATAGTGTTTTCTATAAAAAGTTGTTCTATCAGTAATTTCTAATTTTTTTAGAATATACGAATTTTCATCATAGCTTAAAATATCATCACAAATAACATCGTTAGCAGGAGTATTTCTGCCCTTTATATATAAATTAGAGGAATGTAGAATTTTTAGTTTATTACAAACCTTTATTAAATAATTTAATTTAGAATTTTCTTTTTCAATAACATTAATGTTTTTATTAACTTGTAATATTCTTGATTTTTCTATAGAATCAATATCAATATTATATCCTAGCATATCCATGCTTATTCCGCCAAATGAAAAAGCGATTTCAATTCCATTAATTATGTTACCACCGTATAAATCCTTTATATTTAAGTTGCTAATTTTTTTATATGCATCAACAGATTGATGGTCTGTAAATGAAATAAATTCTAAATTCTTTTCTTCCGACATTTTTAAGATGTCTATTACATCAAAATCTCCATCAGAATTATTTGTATGAATGTGTAAATCTATCATTAGGCATTTCTCCTCCATTTTAAATCATAAGGAATTGTAAACAATTTTAGATTTATTTATTTTAAGGAAACTATTAAGTAATTTTAAAGTTATCATATCATTAAATATTTTTTTAGACAAATAGTTAATGAGCATCGTTATTCTTTGAATTAATTATAGTATAGATAGTTGTTTTATTTATAAAACTCAATATGATAGATATATTGCAAAAGTAATTCTTCATGATAATTCTAAAAACATTGCAAGAATTTTAGTCGTAATTGTGAAATGTGAATTGCAACAAATATATTAAATGTATAAAAATAAAGGGGGTATTATAATAAAAAATAAGAGAAAGAGGTAATAAAAATGAGAATACAAGATTATATGTTAGAAACTCCAGTTAAGATGAAAGAAATAATTTCAAAGTCTGATGAATTATTTAAAGAAATAATAAAGCAAGACATAAACAAAATTATAATTACAGGATCAGGAACAAGTTATCACTCAGGGGTACAGGTGCAAACTTATTTGCAAGGAATATTAGATGCTGAAGTTACAGCAATGTATCCATTTATGATAACTAAAGATACATTCAAAGGTAAAAACGAAAAAACATTGATAATAGGTATATCACAAGGCGGAAGTAGTTATTCAACTTATAATGCAATGAAATTGGCAAAAATTAGATGCTAGCGATAGATTTGAAGAGGTATATAAAAAGTCAGAACAATGGATTGAGAAAAATAAAAGCAGATTAGTAGAAGCTAAAGAAATAAGAATAATAGGTCCAGCAGAATTATATGGCGATACTTTAGAAAGTGCATTGAAGTTATTAGAAACTATGAGAGTGCCTGTTACAGGATATGAATTTGAAGAATTTATACATGGTATATATAATGCAATAAATAGTGATTCAACAATATTTATATTAGATACAGGAAAAGAACCAAGAGTAGCAAAAATGATTGAAGTCCTATCTGAGTGGACAAGCAATATTTACGTAATAGGAAGAAATGTTGCTTCGGATGATAGGAATCTACAAATAAATGTGAGTGAAGATGAGCATCATCAAACATTTAATTTCATAGTACCAATGCAATTGATATGTGGAGAGATACCTAATTTAAGAGGAGTTAATCCGAGTATACCAAAAGATCCTCAATTTCATATGAAACTTGGAAGCAAGAGATTTAATAAATAATCTATAGTAAAAATAATTGTTAATAAGTTAGTTGCGTAAAAATTCTATAATAATTATTTAAACGTATTGATGAAAAAAATATTATTAGGCTAATAATTTATTTTGAGTTTTAATTTAAATTGAATATATTAAGTTTTTTGTAAAATTTAGAACAGTAAATAGTTTTTAATAAAAATAAACTATTTACTGTTTCTTTTATTTGAAAAAAAGTACAATTAACTACTTTTTTGTAGACATTTTAATTAACTACAAATCTCTATATTATTCTTTGGTTATATAACACTTTTAATTTTTTAAAGACTATGCTTAATAATCCAAAGAATACACTATCTCTTGTTGCTATAAGAATTATAAAGTAAATACTGCAGCAAGCAAGTACATCAAGGATACAGGATAATATAGTTCCAGATATAAAATTATTTATAACAAAGGTTATTGGGATAAATATTAAAGAGTAATACAAATACTTAAAATTCTCAAAAGCAAATAATCTTATATTTATGTTAAGTTCATTTTTTACTAATCTATATTCTAAAGCCATAACTACTAAATTTGAAACCAAAGTTGTTGCGATTACTTTTGTTGGTGTGAACATATTGGTAAATATTAAAAGAGTATTCAAGATCAAATTTAATATCCCTCCAATGAAAACTAACTTAGCATCTGTTTTTTCTCTCCCGAAAATATAAATTATCTGATCTGAAATAATTCTATCAATTCCAATAGTCAGCATATATATTGAAAACACCATTAGTATTTGCACAGCTGGAAGATAGATATCAGTACCTTTGCCCATAATTATAATAACCTGCTTAGAAACTCCAAGTAATCCTATTGAGGCTGGAAATAAGAATAAGAAATATATTTTAATTACCTTATTTAATAAAGTCAAATAGACTTCTTTTGAATGATTTTCTAAATAGTTAGAAAGTCTAGCCATAGAGACTTGAACTATTGTAAACATTAAGATATCTATCATTGACATTATTTTTTGAGCAACTCCATAATATCCTGCTTCTGTTGATCCTAAATTACTGTTTAGCATGTTTTTATCAAGCAAAGTATATAAAATATATGTATTGGCAAGTATTACAACTGAAAACATAGGCTTTATATGTTTTTTTATTTGTAAATCTGAGAAGTTAAAGTGCATAGTCTTTTTTATATATATAAAACTGGATATGTTATTAATAAAATTTATACCACAAGTAAGATATATGTAAAATAAAAAATCAGCTTGGGTTTTTACAAAACATATTGTTAATAAATTATATATTATTTTAATTATCATAGTTTTCAATGCTATAAAATCATAATTTTCAAGAGCTTCATTAATCCATTCAACATTGAACATATTAAAGACTATGTTTAATCCCATAACCATACAAGTATAAAAATATGCATCATTTCTATGGAATATAGTTAAAAAGATAGCATAAAAAATAGAAGTTACAGCTGTTGTTGTGGTGGTAATTACAAATAGGCTAGTAATTGTTTTGGTTAGTTTATCTTTATCATCTCTTACTTTGCTTACTTCTCTTATACCATATTGATAGACTCCAAAGCTTGCAAAAATCATAAAAACTGCAGTCCAGGCTTCCCCCATTGTCATATATCCGTTTAATTTATCTTGAATTGCGCTAAGAACTATTGGCATAACTATTATAGGTAAAATTATATTTGAAACATTTAATACCGCTTTAAAAAAAGCATTTTTAGATATTGATCTAGACATAAGTATCCTCCTTAAAATATATTGTATTTTGAAGTTTGCAATATTATGGTAATATAGTAATTGAATTGTTTCAATTACTATATATAAATGTCTAAGATAATTGAAAAATATAAAATATTGAGTTGAATATAATTCAACTTATTTGATTATCATTATATGATAACAATATGGAGTGAGGAATTTGAATAAAGATTTATATGAATTTAAAGAAATAGATGAAAAGATAAAGAACAAATTAAATTATATTAAAGCTGATTCAGATATTATGTATAACAATATTAATGAAGTAAAAGCATTAAAAAATGATATATATGAAAAAACATCTAAGGTTTTTACGTACAATCTAAGAAAATTAATTCAATTGGAATCAACACAAAAAAAGTTGGCTGGTAAAATTGGTATATCTGAGGATTTATTATCTAAATATAAATCAGGAGATGCTTTCCCATCTATAGAAACATTACTATATATTTCTGAAGTATATAATATAACAATTAAAAAGCTTATTTCTATACCACTAACAGCAGAAGATATTGAGAACTTAGAAAATAATAATGAAATTGGATCCGATATTTTTGAAGAGAAATACTACGTTTATTTTTTTGTTACTAATATAGCTAAAGAAGGATCTTTGCATGAAGGGATTGTAGAAATTAAGAATGAAAATGTAAATTTTAAGATTTGTTCAGATGAAAAGGTGATTAAATATTTTACGGGGAAGTATATTGTATACGATAAAATGATATTTTTTAATTTAAGCAGTTCAAATGATGGAGTTACATATATAAATATGATCAAACCAAACCTGAATAAAAATAAGTACACCGGTGGAGTTGCTATGATGATGCTTCCATCAGATGCGAATAGTAAACCATGTGTTCAAAAGATTTTATTTAGCAAAATCAAATTAGATAGAGAATTATATTACAGGAACCTAAAGGAGATTTTAAATTTTAAAATTGATGGAGTTAATTTAGGTCATGTTAAGCTATCTCAGTGGGAAGATGAGGCGGCGTATAATTTTATATTAAAACTAAAGAGTTCTAGGAGAGCTTAGTGTTCCATCACTATGCTTTTTTTATTATCTACATTTATTTCAATTATTTCAATAAAAGATTATTTGTAGTATTTTAAACAAGTATAAAAAATTATAACTTAGTATTTGATATAAAATTTTAAAATCTCATTTAACCTTAAATTAGCATTGGATGTATTTATACAGCTGGAAATGGTAGAAGTTACTGAAGGAAGAGTTTTAAGCGATGGTTGTAGCATAGTTTCTAATTGGACTTTTTGATCAAAGATAAAAAATTTAAACTACTATGTTATAATATATTTTATGTAAAAATAGCATTATTGAAATTCAACGATTAAATGTAAAAGTGATATTTAATTTATAATTTATAGATTAAATAAATGGCTAAAATTTTTTTTGTGCTTGTCATGAAAGAGGTGATTACTTGAAACTAGAAGAATTAAAGTCAATATTATTTAAATCAGCTTCATCTACTATGAAAAGAGAGGGAGAGGTTAAATTTAATAATGGTTTAGTCGCTTATTTTAAAGGTAAAAAGATAGATAATATATATCATATTTATGGAAGAGTTACGGATAAAAATAAAATTAACGAATTTAGTACACATATTAAGATCAACCTTCAAAAGAAAAAACTAGAGAGTGCTAACTGTTCTTGTGATGAGTTTAAAGAGTTTACTTCAAGTGGATATACATTAATGTGTAGTCATATAACTGCTACTGAATATAAATTTATTAGCCTACTTGAAAATGACAACAATAAAGATGAAAATTCTGAAAAGAAAACTACAGAAAAATATAAAATATGGGGAAATAATCATAGCACAAGGCTTATTCGTAAAATAGAAAAGGATTCTCTATATTATGAGGTACAAACACCTTCGAGAAGCGGAAAGCTTATAATAAAGCCAGAGGAACTTAGAAAATTTTTAAAAGATATAGAGGCTAGAAAAATAAAATTTAAGTTTGATTATATTGAAATTACAGCACCAATATTACATAAAGATCTACCTATAACCTTTAATGTTAAAGAAGATAATGGAATGATAGTCTTGACTACTCATAAGCAGCTTCCCATTTCACTAAATTCAAACAATGATGTTTATTATTTTAGGAATGAACTTTATTTACCTTCAAAAAATCAAATTGATAATTATATTAGCCTGCATGAAAAATTATTGGCTCATGGTAGAATCACCTATAGAAAAGATATAGATACTTATACTAAACTAATGTCCATTTTAAGTAGAATTTCGAGTAACATAAATATTGCGGAAAACTTAAGAAATTATGCATCTAATTTATCAAGACCTGAATTTTTTCTATATGAAGGGGACGGAAAGATTTATTGTGATATATTTCTTAGTTATGGCAATACAAAGATCAATATACTAGATGAGAAAAATGTTTCGCATACATTCATAAGAGATTATAAAAAAGAAGAAAAGCTTCTTATGGAAGTTGAAAAGCTAAGTTTTGTAAAAATGGATAACAGACTTTTATTTATAGGTAAAGATGAGGAGTTGTTTAATATATTGAGCGAAAAAGGAGAGACAATTCACTCGTTGGGAAATGTTATGTTAGGAAATGGACTTAGCAATAAAAAAATATATAATTCGGATTCAATTAGAGTTGATTTAGATGAAGTGGATGGAAGTTATAATTTCTCTTATAGTATAGGGGAGTTAGGAATAAAAGAATTAAATAGTGCATTGGAAGCATATAAAGGTAAAAATAAATTTTACAAAACAAGAAACAATGATTTTTTAGATTTTGAAGATAATGGTGTGAGAAGTTTTTTTAATCTTATGGAAGTATTGAATATAAATGTATATTCAAATAATGAAAAATTTAAAATGGAAAAGAATAAAGCCTTATGTCTATATGAAAATATAAAGAAGATAGGTTTAGGAATTATAGAGAATTCCAGCGAATTAGAAGAGGTAGGGAATAAGTTAGCCAGTATAAAGAATAAAAATATATCTATACCCAGTGATTTTAAGGGAATTCTCAGAGAATATCAAATTAATGGATTTAAGTGGCTCAAGACCTTAAGTGAAGTAGGATTTGGAGGAATATTAGCAGATGAGATGGGATTAGGTAAGACAATACAAGTTATAGCATTCTTATTATCAGAGAAGAACAAAAAGACTTGCATAGTTTGTCCGACATCATTGCTTTATAACTGGAAAGATGAAATTTTAAGATTTGCGCCAAGTTTAAGGGTTGTGATGATTCATGGAACTCAGAGAGATAAATTGATTGAAGATATATGTGAATATGATGTAGTGCTAACTACCTATGGAACATTGAGATTAGATATAGATAATTATAGAGATATTGTTTTTGATTATTGCATAATTGATGAGGGGCAGAGTATTAAGAATTCGGAAGCTCAGAATTCAATAACTGTAAAAGAAATTCAGGCAAAAATTAGATTTGCTTTAACTGGAACACCTATTGAAAATAATTTAACAGAGCTTTGGTCTATATTTGACTTTATAATGCCAGGGTACCTCTACACTAAAGAAAAGTTTGAGGAAAAATTTATTTCAAGAAGCGAAGATAATTTAGAGAATCTTAAGACTATGATAAAGCCTTTTATTTTAAGGAGAACTAAGAAAGAAGTAATGAATGAATTACCAGATAAAATAGAAAAAACTTTATTAGTTGAAATGACATCTGCTCAAAAAGCTGTGTATAGTAATTATGTAAAAAGAGTAAAAGCTGCAATGAAGAATAACAAAGATGGTAGAATCGAGATATTCTCATACTTAACTAAGCTAAGGGAGATATGTTTAGATCCTTCACTTATACTTGAAGACTATAATGGAGGAAGTGGGAAAATAGAAAAAGTAGTAGAAATCATTAAGAATCATATTGATTCTGGTGGGAAGATACTTCTATTTTCACAATTTACTTCTGCATTAGATAGGATTGGTGATCGCTTAAGTAAGGAGAAAGTAGAATTTTTCCATTTGAGCGGAAAAACAAGTCCTAAAAATAGAATAAAAATGGTTAAAGATTTTAATACTAATGAGTTTGTGAATGTCTTTTTGATTTCCTTAAAGGCTGGAGGGACTGGACTTAACTTAACATCAGCTAATTTGGTTATTCATTTTGATCCATGGTGGAATCCAGCAGTTGAGGCTCAGGCGACGGATAGAGCTCATAGAATTGGTCAAAGAGATGTAGTAGAGGTGATTAAGTTAGTATCTAAAGGAACTATAGAGGAGAAAATCATTTTGCTTCAAGAAGATAAAAAACAACTTATTGACAGTATTTTAACGGGAGAACTTAAAAATAGCGGTTTATTAGGCAGTTTATCAAAGGAAGATTTACAACAATTGTTTGAGAGAGATTAAATAATTGTTGTATAAATATAAAAAGATATTAGTAAGAAATAATTATGTTGAATGAAGAAAATCTGGCTAGATTTTTAATGTTAATTGAAATCTATAAAAATTATATATTTCTATGAGTATAAAATTATCTGAAAAATATTTTCAGATAATTTTATTATTTAAAGGAATATTTGAAAATAAGTACCTGTTTTGAGTGCATGTATATAATTATCAATAGTTATCTACTATAATGTAAATGAACAAAATGTAAATACCAAGTACGAAGCATAAGCGTTTAAAGATTAGGTCATTCTTCTACTTGTCGATGATCTAACTTGTTAAATTCGTTTAAGCGATACTCCATATTTTTTTCATAATCTTTGTTAAAGATACAAGAGAATATGACATCTAAAACATATTGTGTAGCAATATGAGAAGAATAGTGAGAAATTTTCTTTTTTAAATTTTCTTTACTAGAAACAAATATATGATATTTAAATAACTTAGTTAAATAGTTTTCTTGAGCTGAACAGATAACTAAGGTTTCTATTTCCTTACGTTTTAGAACTAAAGCAATTTCTTTAATTTCAGGTGTCTTACCAGAATAAGAAAGGATAATTGCAACTTGCTTATTTTTATTATTGGAAGCGGCAGCACGGTATACTTGGTTCATTGGAATTAGTGAAACATTAACGTATCTACCGATGCTTTGCATTTTATCTTGAAAGTTCAATGCCGTTTGTATATTATTTGTAACGGCATAAACATCGACTATCTCGGCATTATAAATTAAATCAACAGCATCTTCTAGCTGTTCGGAATTAAAGAAGGAAAAAGTGTTGGTTAAGGTATCAATATAAAGTTGCTTAATGTTACTTGCAATTTGAAATTGTGTATCGTCTTTCTTGAAAGGAAAATTTATATCGATATTTCCTGGTTTATTCATCTTGGAGTATAGTTCTTCAACAAACTTAATTTTAAATTCTTTGAAACCAGTTAATCCAATTTTTTTACATAGTCTGTGTAGAGTTGAGATTGATGAAAAAGATACTTTGGCTAATTCATCTAGTGACATACCAGCAACTTGCTCTTGATTTTCCAATATGTAATTTGCAAGTAATTTTTCTGTTTCAGTTAAATTATTCGCATATAAAAGTAAATTATAAATTGTCATCATAATTATCTCCTTAGTGAAGTTTACATTTTTAGATGAATTATTTTATTAATGAATGTCGTCAATAAATAATTAAATTTGTCATTAATACTTTTTAAGGAAAAGTACTATATATGTTGCTAAAATAATTCTTCATCATAATTCTAAAAATATGTAAAAAATTTTAGCCGTAATTATGAAATATGCATTATGAATTACAACATATATATATTTATTTTAGCATTAATAAAAATTATTATCATCAAATTGAACTGAAGAATTATAAACTTAAAATATCAATGGCGTTAGCATATAAATTATATTGTAGAAATTATAACTGGATTTGAGCATGTATTATAAAGATGACTTTTAAAGAGTACAAGCAGTTTATTTTTTATAAAGAAAATTATTAAGTAGAGTATATATTCACACAGAAGATTGATACATTGTTTCATTATTTGGAGAGTTATAATAAAATCAAATCTGCAAGTGACTATAGAAAGTAGTATATATACACAGTCTTAGAAACAGATTGCGTTTTAAATATTTTAGAAAAGTATATATAAAAATGAGCAATATAGGAGGAGGCAAAATTATGGCATATAAACTAATAGCTTGTGATATGGATGAGACATTATTAAATGATAATCATATAATTTGTCAAAGAAATATTGATTTAATAAAAAGAGCCAAGAAAGAGTATGGAGTAAAATTTGTACCAGCTACAGGAAGAGGTTATTCTTCTATTCAGAAGGACTTGAAGATTTTAGACTTATATGATCAGGCTGGGGAATATATTATTTCCTTTAATGGCGGCGCCTTAACAGAAAATAAGGATAACAGGCTACTGCAATTTAAAGGATTAAGGTTCGATAAGATGAAAGAAATTTTTGAGTATGGATTAAATAAGGATGTTTGTATACATGTTTATACAAAAGATAAATTGTATATTTATAATTTATCACAAAGTGAAGAAGAAAGAATTAAAAATCAAAAATTAGAGTGTACTATTATGAAAGAAAACACAGTGAATTTTCTTGAAAAGGAACCAATTGCAAAGATTATATATCAAAATATAGATGTTCAATATCTTATGGGTATTGAGCCAGATATGAGAAGTATTACAGAGGGGTATTGTGCTGTAAGTTATTCGTCAAATCGATATATGGAATTTAATTCATTAGGGGTAGATAAAGGAAGTGGCCTAATTAACCTAGCAAAAATTTTGGATATAGATATTAAAGACACAATTGCTGTAGGAGATAACTACAACGATATGTCTATGTTAAAAGTAGCAGGCCTATCAGTAGCGGCGGGAAATGCAGTTGAAGATGTAAAAAGAGCTTGTGATTATACAACAGAAGCCGATAATAATGAAGGTGTTGTCGCTGAATTAATTGAGAAGTTTATATTGAAGAAATAGTAATAATAGTTGTAATAATATTTTAGGAGGAAATTTAATTATGTTAGCTGATTATCATATGCATACAAGTTTTAGTGATGATTCCACTTATCCTATGGAAGATGAGATCAAAAAAGCGATATCTTTAGGAATTGATGAAATATGCTTTACAGAGCATGTTGATTATGGAGTGAAAGTAGATATAAATTGCGATTATATAGCTTATATAAATGAATTTAATAGATGCAGAGAGAAATAGTTTTAGATATGGGTTAGATGATTTGACACCTTCTAGAGAAATATTAAAGTTATACAGAGAATTAGGAGGAACTATTATTACAATAGGGTCTGATTCGCATAAGGAAGATGATGTAGGATGCAAGATTTCTTATGTAAAAAATGAACTTAAGGAACTCGGATATAAAGAATTTTGTACATATAAGAAAATGGAACCAATCTTTCATTGCTTATGATAATAAATGAACAATTAAAGATATTAGTAAAGTTCAGCGTACACGGACTATAGGTAAATAAGTTCATGTATGCTGTATTTTTACTTAGTTCAATTTATTATTATTTAATTACCAGTAATTGAAAACTGTTTTATCGCTATGAAAATTAATAAAATGGAGTTATTAAAAAAATAATTTTACATATTGCACATAGGTGTTAAAATATAGGAAGATTAGTTTATTTTGAAAGGGATATGAAAAATGATAAGAGAAGCAACGGAAAAGGATTTAGCAGATATTTTAGAGATTTATAATGATGCTATATTAAATACAACAGCGATTTATGATTATACTGCTCATAATCTTGAGGAAAGAAAACAGTGGTTTGATGAAAAGAAAAAAGATGGATGCCCACTATTGGTGTTTGAAAAAGATGACAAAGTTGTAGGATTTGCTACATACGGATCGTTTAGAACTTATCCAGCCTTTAAGTACACAATAGAACATTCTGTATATGTTCATAAAGACTGTAGAAATTTAGGAATTGGAAAGATATTGTTAAAGGAATTAATTGATGCTGCTAATAGAGATGAGTACGCAACTATGGTTGCTTGTATTGATAGTTTAAATGAGGGTAGTATCAAAATTCATGAGAAATTCGGGTTTAAATACTCTGGCACAGTAACTAAAGCAGGCTATAAATTTGGTAAATGGTTGGACTTAGTTTTTTATCAACTAGATCTAACAGGTCCTAAGCATCCAATAGAAATATAATGATTTCTATATGTATAGATCAACTTTAAAACTAAATTTATGTGGCAACTTACCGAAATCGCAAATATTTTGTTCCGAAAAGCTATGAAAATATCGCTGGAAATTCTAAGTTGCAGGTTTCACCACTTTAGCATGCTCCAACTTTCAGTGTGACAAGCTAAAGTGGAACAACCTACAACTAAGAATCTTAGCAGCTCATTTTCAAATGTTTTCTACACAAATATATTTATGATTTCTAGTTAAGATAATCATTTATATATAGTAAGTATGGGAATATTTCTATGTAATAAGTCTAATTTACAGTTTGGATATCTATATTAAGTATTATATTCTTGAAATAAATACAAGTATTTTTAATAATAATAAAGCACCACCAGATGTCATAATTTATAACATCTGGTGGTGCTTTTTCACTTTTCTATTCTGCTGAATCCATTTCACTACGCATTGAAGTATTAAATATCAATGAAGTAAGCATTGCACCTATTAGAAAAAGTATGCCTGCTGAGATGTAGAGGATAGTAAGGGAAAATTGGCTTTTAAGCCAGCCTGTAATTGACATTGTAATAACCATGAATCCCATAAACATTGGATTTAATACTCCGTTTACCCTTCCAACAAACTCAGATTTCGTTAATTGAAGAATTAGTGTGTTAATACCAATTTGGATACAAGGCATAAAAAATCCATTAAGGAATTGGAACAATAGAATTATAATCCAGCTTGAAGATAATCCCATGCCAACCATTGAAATGGTGTTAACTATAAGTCCTATTGCAAGAAGCTTTTGAGGCATAACTTTCTTTGATATTGTCATAACTAATCCGCCACCAATAAACATTGCTGCTCCATTTACCATAAGTAATAATTGAAGATTTTCTTTAGGAAGACCGAGTCTTTCAACAATTAAGAAAACCCCAAGTGGTTGTATGATACCAACAGCAAGGCCTGATACCGCAAAAACAGATCCAAGTATAGTTAGCTCTCTTTGCTGCCAAACATAGACGAAACCTTCTTTTAATTCTTCTAAGAAATGATTTGTAGTTTCTTTCTTCTCAATTATTTCATCAGCGGGCAATAAGGTTAATACTGAAGCTGATAGCAAGAAAGCTACACCCATTATTGATATAGATATATCTATTCCAAACTTTTGAAAAACAATAGTACCTAATGCTGGTCCTATAATCATAAAAATAGACATAAGAGTTTGGAAAATAGCCATTCCAGTTTGCATAAACTCTTCAGGAACATGGACTTTAAATAATTTCATTGCAGAAGGCTGAGAAAACTGCGACAAAATAGATGAAATAAATGTTACAAAAAATACAGCTTCCCAAGTTGCAAAGATTATTGTAAGCAGAACGGCAAAAACAGAAATAGCACTTAGTAAATCACACCAAACCATGGTACGCTTCGGTCGCCATCTATCTGCAAAGGTTCCCCCAATAAATGAGAATATAAATATTGGAGCAAATTCTGCAACTGAAATTAAAGAAACTGCAATGGGATTGTTATTAGTCTTCTCCATTACAAATAACAATATGGCGAAATTACGAACCCATATTCCTATTTGTAGAAAAATAGAAGAAGCTATAATTACTCGAACAAATCTATTGCGAAAAAATGAAGACATTGACATTGTCGATTTTGTCATATAATTACCCCTCTTAAATTATTGAATATTTTATTATATACTATATCATAAATCAGTAGCACATCAAGTTAAAATATTATTATAATGTTGTATAAGTAGCTAAGTATATATATAATTATAAAGTTGACCTTAAAATAAACAAAGGAAATTTATAAGGAAGTGATTTAAAGATGAATTCAAGAAAAAGAAGCATTGCAGCAGCATTAATGGTGGCAATGTTTTTAGGAGCGGTCGAAGGAACTGTTGTAACGACAGCTATACCAACAATAGTGAAGGATTTACAAGGATTTGAAATTATTAGTTCAGTTTTTTCAGTATATTTACTAACTTCTGCTATTACTACTCCTATATATGGGAAACTATCAGATCTATATGGAAGGAAAAATATGCTTTCAATTGGAATAATAATATTTTTAATTGGAAGCTTTTTATGTGGATTATCGCAAACTATGTACATGCTGATAGGAGCTAGAGCTATACAAGGAATAGGTGCTGGAGCAATATTTACAGTTACATATACAATTATTGGAGATGTATTTACATTAGAGGAAAGACCAAAGATCCAAGGAATAATAAGTTCTGTTTGGGGAATTGCAAGTTTAGTAGGGCCATTTTTGGGAGGAATTTTAATAGATTTATTATCTTGGCATTGGATATTTTTTATAAACCTTCCCTTTGGAATAATATCAGTTGTACTTATTCAAAGAAATTTAGATGAGGTATTCGAAAAGAAAAAACATAGCATAGATTTTGCAGGAATTATAACTTTATCACTGGCGATGGTTATATTTTTAAATATTTTCTTATCAAATGAAGATATGAGTTCCAGCAATAACCTATTTATTTTATTATCCGTCATTGCAACGGTTATATTACTGGTTGCATTCTGTATAATTGAAAGAAAAGCAAAAGAGCCAATTATTCCTTTTGATATATTTACAAAGACAAGTTCAATTGTGAATTTAATAAGCTTCTTGGCTTCAGCTATATTAATGGGTTCGGATGTTTATCTCCCAATATACATACAAAATGTACTTGGATATAGTGCTAAGATATCAGGCTTGTCACTAGCTCCCATGTCATTTGCTTGGCTTATAGCTGCAGTAATTTTAGGAAAGTGCATAGTAAAGTTTGGTGGGAAAATAGTAATACTTATATCTAATGTTATCTTACTAATTAGTACAGCGTTATTGCCTACATTGAATGCAGAATCTTCTATATTATTAGTAATAATATATGCTTTCATAATGGGATTTGGATTTGGTGGAGCATTTACAACTTTAACAATAATAATTCAAGAGTCAGTAGAATATAACAAGAGAGGTGCTGCGACTGCAGCTAATTCATTGCTTAAAACAATAGGTCAAACTATAGGAGTAAGCATATTTGGTAGTATATTTAATATATATATAATTAAGTATTTTACTCAATTAGGAATAAATGGAGTTGATCCAAGTAATTTGTATAATTCAGCGGTAACTGATCAACAGATAAAACTTTCATTAAACAGTTCGTTACATTTTTTATTTATAATACTTATAGGAATAGCTGTTATATCGTTATTTTCATCAATGATAATGCCTAAAATAATGGAAAGTTCTAAGACAGAGGAGAACAGAGCATAAAATAGAGGTTGAAAATTTATGAATTACCGTGACTGTATCATATTAAGTTTTTTAATTATTATGATATAGTCACTTTTTATTATATAAGATTGCATTGGAGTGAAATAGGAGGAATCTAGCCCACCATGAAGCATAAATTATTAATAAAGTTAATTCAGAGGGGGACATTTTAAAAGAGAACAAAAAGGAAAATATATTCATCGCCTAGATATCTCTTAGTTGAATTTGAAAATGCAGATAAAAAAATCTCAGGATACGGAATCTCCTGAGACTTTTAGTGATAGAAAATTTTAAAATTTTCTGTTATAAAAATTTAAATGATTTATAGAAGCGAAGTCTAATGAGCGAATACAGTTTGTTTCGCTTTTGATACAACTGCACTTAATGGCAATGCAATTACTATGCCAGTAGATACTTGGATTATGTTCCCTAATATATCCTTAGCTGAATATGCTATTCCTTGTATTAGCCCAATTTTTTCTGTTAAAAAACCTGATATTATTATTCCAGCAAAAAAATATGCAATCACCATAAATATACCACTGGATACAAATGCAATTGTATACCTTACAGTAACTTTGTTTTCTGACATTTTTTCCAATATGAATCCTGCAATATAAGCCATTCCCCATTTAATAACTAGTGTAAATGGTGCCCAAAAATAATATCCACCTAATGCGTCAACAAGAAACATGCCAAGAGCACTTGAAATTGCTCCTTTTTTCTTACCTAGAACTATTACAGATAAGAATACCATGCAGTCGCCTATTTGGACGAAGCCTCCAACTGATGGAATTTTAATTATGCTTCCTGCGATATAGGTTAAAGCAATCATTAGCCCCATTAATACTAGTTCGCTAGTATTTAAAGATTTACTTCTTTCCATAAATATTACCTACCTTTTTATAAATTAATTACTGTATATAAATACAGGTTTTTATAGTCTTTGTTTTTATATCTAGCATGCTTTATACAATAAAACTCAATACAAATAATAAAATTATTATATTAATATATCTAAAATTTATCAAATGTATGGGTACACATGGAAATGATTAGAATAATTCAATCTGGACATATATATCCACAAAATAGTATTGGAAAAAATCTATTTAAGTAGGCTATAATGTAAATATAAATTGGTCCTAACGGGGAGGAGATATGATTTGAGAATATTGCATACAGCTGATTGGCATTTGGGCAAGAATTTAGAAGGACAAAGCCGAATGGATGAGCAAGAAGAGTTTTTAAATGATTTTGTTAAGATTGTAGAAGAGAATAATATAGATTTAATAATGATTGCGGGAGACGTTTATGATAATCCAAACCCTCCGGCAAGGGCAGAAAAAATGTTTTATGATACTTTAAAGAGATTATCGAAAAATGGAGAGAGACTTACTTTGGTTATATCAGGAAATCATGATAATCCAGAGAGATTGGTTGCGGCAGGTCCACTTGCTCGTGATCATGGAATTATTATGGTTGGGACACCAAAAACTATAGTTACTTGTGGTGAGTATGGGAAACATAAAGTTTTGTCATCAGGAGAAGGGTATGTGGAAGTTGAAATTAATAATGAAAAAGCAGTTATTTTAACTGTGCCTTATCCAAGTGAGAAAAGATTGAATGAAGTTATTTATAACTATATGGAAGATGAAGAGGAAAAAGCTAAATCCTATAGTGATAAGATATTTTCTTTATTCAATTCGTTAAAAAGTCATTTTAGAGAAGATACAATTAATCTTATAATATCGCATCTATTTGCAATGGGAAGTGAGGAAGGTGGTTCTGAAAGAAGCATCCAATTAGGAGGTGCTTATATAGTAGATGGAAGTTGTTTTCCTAAGGAAGCACAGTATATAGCATTAGGGCATGTGCATAAACCACAAATAGTTCCAGGAACGGATAAAAGAGCAAGGTATTGTGGGTCACCAATTCACTATAACAAAAAAGAGATTAGCTTTGAAAAGAGATGTTATATAGTTGATGCAAAAGCTAATGAAGAATGTGACATACAAGAAATAAGCTTAAGGGTATATAAACCAATAGAAATTTGGAAATGCTCAAGTATTGAAGATGCAATATTACGATGTGCTGAAAATAAAGATAAAGATTGCTGGGTGTATTTAGAAATAAGTACAGATAGATACATAAGAGAAGATGAAATAAAGCAAATGAAAGAATTAAAAGCAGATATATTAGAAATAATGCCTAAGGTTAAGGGACTAGAAGAAGAGAGTGAATTAAACTTAAGTGAAAAATCGTTTGAGGAAATATTTAAGGAGTTTTATCTTAAAGAAAGGGGGACTCCTCCAGAAGGTGAAGTTATGGAATTGCTTTTATCAATTATAAATGAAGAGGGTGAAACAGATGAGACCAATCAAATTGAGGATTAAGGGCTTAAATAGCTTCATGGATGAACAAATTATAGATTTTGATAAATTAACAGACAGAGGATTTTTTGGAATCTTTGGACCTACTGGAAGTGGGAAATCAACTATATTAGATGGAATAACTTTAGCATTATATGGAAATGTATCAAGAAAAAGCTCCAATTTTATAAATACTAATTGTGACAGATTAAATGTAAATTTTGAGTTTCAAATATCAGGTAGTGAAATAAGAAAATATATCATTGATAGGGAGTTTAAAAGAAAAAAAGATGGAGGAATAAGCTCTGGAAAGTGTAAAATCGTTGAAGTAACAAGTTCAGAAGAAGAAATTTTAGCAGATGGAGTTAAAACTATAAATAAGAAAGTTGAGGAGATAGTAGGTCTTAATTTAGAAGATTTCTCAAGAACTGTTGTTTTACCTCAGGGTAAGTTTAGTGAATTCTTAAAGCTTGAAGGCAAAGATAGGCGTGATATGCTTGAAAGGTTGTTTAACCTTCAACAATTTGGAGACAATTTATCCAGAAAACTTAGTGCAAAGATAAGCAAAGAGCGAACTGATAGCAATATTTTGGCTGGACAATTAAGTGGATACAACGATGTAAGTCCAGAAAAATTAAAAGAAAAGGAAGATTCTTTTAATGAATTAAAAAATAAGCTGGAAGCTTTGAAAAAGGAATTAGATATAATAGAAAAGAAGCATAAAGAAAATGAAGAAATATGGAAGCTACAGCTTGATTTATTAGAGTATAAAAATAAAGAACAAAAATTAAAGGAAAAAGAGGAAAAGATAAATTCATATCTAGAAAAGATAAAGCTAGGTGAAGCAGGCGCAAAGGTGCTACCTTATTTAAATGCATTTGAAAGCACTAGAAAAGCCTTTGATAAAAATGAGATTGAGTTAGAAGAATTAAAATTAAAGATAGATAATATAAAAGAAGAAAAAGAAAAAATCGAGCAACTTTGGTGTATGGCAAAAGATAAAAAAGAGAATAAACTTCCTCAATTAATGATGCAGGAACAAAAAGTTAAAGATGCTATTGAAGAAAAGAATTTGATACGTGAGATAGAAAATAAAATAGATTTATTAAAGGCACAAATTAAAGAATGTGATGCTAAAAATAATAGTATACAGAGTGAGCTCATTAAAATAGAAGAAGAAATAAGTAATAAAAATAAATTAATAAAAGAAGACGAAAAAACATATGATAACTTGAAAATTGAAGAAAGCTTAAAAGAGGCAGTTCAAGAAGGAATAATTGTAGAAGAAAAGTTAGAAAAAATAAATGGAATTCTAGTTAAGGATAAGCAAAAGAAAGCAGCTATTGAAAAAGAAAATAGTGAAACTATACTTAAAGGAAAAGCTTTAAGAGAAGTTTTAGATAAAGAAAAAAAGAGTTTAGAAGATAAAGAGAAACAATATGAGTTTTTACTTAAAAATTCGCCAGGTGAACAAAAAGATTTGGTTAATTTAAAACAGTTGATAGTGGAAAATGAGCAAAAATGGAGTAGTTATGTAAAGCTGAACAAAGAAATAGATTTCTCTAGAGAAGAGATAAAAAACTTACAAATAGATATATTAAGTAGAAGAGAAGAAGAAAAGCAACTTGAAAAAGAACTAGAGGAAATAAAGAATACTCAAAAGGAGATTATGAGAGAAAATTTAGCACATACTCTTAGACAGGAACTTAAAGATGGAGATACATGTCCTGTATGTGGTTCAACTCATCATATGAAAGAAAATATTAGGATCTTTGAAGTTCAAGATGTGGAGAATATAGAGGAAAAAATAAAACTAAAAGAAAATTCAATAAAGATTATTAGTAGTAAAATAACTCAAGGTGAAACTAAGATAAATAGTTTTAACGAAAAAATTAAAGTTAATCTTGAAGAAATTGAAAAGCTTGGAACTGCGTTTAAGGAAAAACCTTTGGAAGAGTTAAAGCAGGGATTTATAGATTTAGAAAAAGCTTTAGAAAGTTATTTTAAAGATAAAGAAGAACTTGAAAAAAGTGTTAATAAGCTAAGGAATGAAATTAATATAAAAACTGGAGAAATAAATGAATTACGGGCAGTAGTTAGAACTAACCAAAGACAGCTTGAAGATTTGGAAAAGAGTATTACAGAAAATACAGAAGAATTGAATATTCTAAGAAATAGATTGGATTCGCTGAGAGCAAAGACATTAGTAAGTGATTTTAATAAAAAAAGCGAAGAAATTAAAGCCGTTGAAAAAGAGCGGGAAAGATTATCAAAGGTTATTAAAGCTAATAGAGAGCTAATAGAAAAGTTAGAAAAGAATAAAGAAAATTTAAGTAATGAAGTACTATTAGTAAAAGAAAACTTAACTAAGCATAATACAGAATTAAGTAGTTACGAAAAAAGTAAAGAAGAAAAAATACAAGCGATAAAGAATAAGGTTGATAATGCAGATGATCTGGTTTCACTATTACATAAAATTCAGGAGAATATTGAAAATATTAATAGTGAGTTTAAGGAAAGCGAAAACAATAAAAATAAAATAGAGAAAGAATTTAATGAAAACAATGAGAGATTAATTTCTGTAATCAGTAAATATAAAGAATTAAGTAAACGAAAAAAAGATGAAGAAGCTCAGTTAGAAGTTGCAATAGACAGTGAAGGTTTTAAGTCACTTGACGATGTTAAAAAAAATATAATTGGAAAAGAAGAAATTAATGATTATAAATTAAAAGTAGAAAGTTATAAAAGTGAAGTATCAAAAGTAAATGGAGCAATTGAAAGTTTACTTAATAAAATAGATGGTAAAGAGTTAAGTGAAGAAGAATATACAGAAATAAAACTCTTAAAAGATATTAAAGAAAAAGAGTTCAATGAAATTAATGAAGAGAAAATTAAGTTAGATGAAGAATTAAAAAACATAAAAAATAAGCTGGAAGAACAGAAAGACCTCTTAGATAAAAAGATGAAACTAGAACATAAATTGGCTCTTCTTGGTGATTTAGAAAAGTTATTTAAGGGAAAGAAATTTGTTGAGTTTGTAGCAGCAAGTAAGCTTAAGTATGTTTCAGTTGAAGCATCTAAGAGATTAAAAGAGATAACTCATGGAAATTATGGACTAGAGGTTGATGATAATAGCAGATTTATAATTAGAGATTATAAAAATGGTGGAGCCAAGAGAGATTCTACTACTTTATCAGGAGGGGAAACATTTTTAGCATCTTTATCATTAGCTTTGGCATTATCAGCACAGATTCAGCTTAAGGGGACAGCACCATTAGAATTATTTTTCCTTGATGAAGGATTTGGTACCTTAGATGACGATCTGCTTGAAGTTGTCATGAATTCATTAGAAAGGATTCATAATGAAAAATTAAAGGTCGGCATAATAAGTCACGTTGAAGCAATAAAGAATAGAGTACCAGTGAAACTTATGATTACTCCTGCAGAATCAGGTATGGGCGGAAGTAAAGTTAGAATTGAGAGAAACTAAATTTATAAAAATAACAAGTTATTATATTAATATATAGCTTGTTGTTTTTTGTGTAAATTGGTAATTAAGTGCTATAATATACATTGTAATTAGATTACGAAAATAAAAAATTCAATAAATATTAGAGGCGATTTTAAATGTTTAATTGTAAGTCTAACTTGATTTTATCTTTTCATAATTCTTCAGATAAAATTAATATTAGAAAAACTATTAGACCTTGTAAATGCAATAGGCCTATTTATTTTATTCCAACGTGAATGTACATTCTTAAAATGTGAATTAAATACATTGTAAGAAAATGAAAAATAAATTTTTAGGAGGTACTTATAATGGAGGAATTAAATTTAACTAAAAGAATAAAAACAGCTAGCCATGGTGCTAGAAAGGTAAGAAGAGAAGGCAAGATTCCAGGCGTGATTTATGGAAAAGAAATAGGAAATGAAATATTTACTGTAGATGAATCATCATTATTAAAAGAAATCTCAGCTAGTGGAGAGCATGGAATAGTAAAATTTAATCTTGATGGAAGGAAAGGAAACGCTGTAATTAAGGAAATTCAAAGAAATGCCTTGGGAAATAAAGCAATTCATGTTGATTTTGAAGAAGTAGCAGCAAATGATACAATGCATACTGAAGTCTTAATTAAGATTATTGGTAAAGGTATTTTAGAAAGCAAAGGATTAATATTACAAACTCAAAGAGATTTAGTAAAGGTATCTTGTAAAGCAAAAGATTTACCAAAGGATGTTGAATTAGATGTTTCTGGCGGACAAGCAGGAACAGTTTATACTTTTAAGAACCTAAAATTTGCTGAAGGCATTGAAGTTTTAGATGATTTATCAACTGTTATAGGATCAATAAGTGAAGAAGAAAAAGCTAAGGAAGAAGAAGCAGAATAGAATTACAGATAAACAGAGTTGAATTTTAAATATTATAATCAACCATTTTAATATAGTATATATAGATAAATAATTTGTAATATAGATTAGTGCAATATTATAAAAAAAGCAGAAACGTTATTATTTCGCAAGACTATGAAAATTTCGTTGAAAGTACTAAATTGCAGGTTGCATTACTAATGCTTGTTCCCAATTTCGTTGTGACAAGCATTAGTCGAACAACCTACAATTAAGCACTTTTAACAACTCGTTTTCAAATGCTTGCTGCATAAAAATGTTCCTGCTTTTTATTTTGGTGTTTATTGTAAGATGCGAATCGGATTTTTAAATTATTTATCTATATAGTAAATTTATGATTATTATGAAAAGTGACCTTGTTTCAAAGATATATTTTAGGATAATTTTAATTATTGCAGTTAATATTATAGATTAGAAGGGTAAAATGCTTGGCAATACATCCAAGTTTTTATATATGATGCAAAATATATAAAAGTGTTTTTATATTATGGATAAATATTGTATAATGTATAGGAGAAAAAACACAGAGAGGGGATCAGAAAATGAATTATAAGGAAAAGTATAACGTGTGGATTAACTCTGACTTTATTAATGAGGAAACTAAGAATGAATTAAAGAGCATATCTGACGAAAAGGAGATTGAAGATAGATTTTACCAAGATTTAGATTTTGGGACTGGTGGATTAAGAGGGGTAATAGGTGCAGGAAGCAATAGAATGAATATATATACTGTTGCTCAAGCTACTCAAGGATTTGCTAATTACTTGAATGATAATTTTAAAGATCCTTCAGTTGCAATTGCATATGATTCAAGAAATATGTCTAAGGAATTTGCAAAAGCAGCTGCACTTAACTTATGTGCAAATAATATAAAAGTATATTTATATGAAAGTTTAAGACCAACTCCTGTATTGTCTTTTACAGTTAGAGAATTAAAATGTTGTGGTGGTATAGTAATTACTGCATCTCACAATCCAAAGATTTACAATGGGTATAAAGTTTATGATGAATTCGGCGGCCAAGTAACAGACGAAAAAGCAAAAATGATAATTAACTCTGTTAAAGCGGTAGATGATTTCTCAAAAATTAAGAGTATGGATGAAAATGTTGCCTTAGAGAAAGGGCTATTAAAATATATTGGAGAAGATGTAGATAAGGTTTACTATGAAAAAGTTAAAGGCTTGACTATAAGAACAGATTTAGTTAAAGAAAAAGCCAGCAATTTAAATGTAATATATACTCCTATTCATGGTTCTGGTAATGTTCCAGTAAGAACTGTATTAAAAGAATTAGGCTATAGCAATGTTAAAGTTGTTAAGGAACAAGAAGCACCAGATGGAAATTTCCCAACAGCATCATATCCTAATCCAGAAAATCCTGATGTATTTGAATTAGCATTAAAGATGGCTAAAGCAGAAAATCCAGATATAATTTTTGGAACTGATCCTGATTGCGATAGAATAGGTCTTGTAGTTAAAGATAGCACTGGAGAATACAAGGTATTAACTGGTAACCAAACAGGATTACTATTAACTAATTATATATTAAGTTCAATGAAAGAAACTAATAAATTGCCACAGAATGGTGTTGTAATTAAAACAATAGTAACAACAGAAGGTGCTAGAAGTATTGCTGAAGATTTTGATATTGAAATTATGGATGTATTAACAGGATTTAAGTACATTGGAGAAAAAATAAGAGAATTTGAAGATGCAGGAGATAGAGACTATATCTTCGGATTTGAAGAAAGCTATGGATATCTTGCTGGAAACTTTGTACGTGATAAAGATGCTGTTATTGCAGCAATGTTAGTATGTGAAATGTGCCTATATTATAAAGAACAAGGAAAGAGTCTTTACGATGCATTAATAGATTTATATGAAAAGTATGGATATTTTAAAGAAACTCTTGTATCATTAGAATTAAAAGGAAAAGAAGGTCAAGAAAAGATAGCAAACTGCATTGAAGCATTAAGAAATAATCCAGTAAGTGAAGTTAATGGTGTGAAAATCATTACAAGATTAGATTACAAATTAAGTGTTGAGGAAAACACTGTAAATAACACTAAGGCCCCTATTGACTTACCTAAGTCAAATGTATTAAAGTACATCTTAGAAGATGGTTCATATTTTGTAGTAAGACCATCAGGAACAGAGCCAAAGATGAAAGTTTATTTAGCAGTTAAGAGCAGCAGCCTAGACAATGCTGAGAAAGATATTGCTACATTTAAAGAAAAAGTAATGGAAATAATTAATTCACAATTAAGCTAAGTTTCCATAAGTAGAGAGCCAAAATCTATGATTTTGTGTGAATCAGTTAAGCAGACATCCAAATCTGTGATTTGATGATGATCGCTTACTCTGTGAGAACTCAGCGAACGAATGTGAGTCGAGTTTCCTTAAGTAGAGAACCAAAATCTGAGATTTTGTGTGAATCAGTTAAGCAGACATCCAAATCTGTGATTTGATGATGGTCGCTTACTCTGCGAGTACTCAGCGAACGAATGTGAGTCGAGTTTCCTTAAGTAGAGAACCAAAATCTTAGATTTTGTGTGAATCACTTACTCAGCGAACGAATGTGAGTCGAGTTTCCTTATAAATTGCTATCATCTTTTGGTGATAGCAATTTCTTTAATTATGAAATCAAAAAGTGAATGTCTCCAAATTATTATTAATGAATACTTAAACAATTGATAAAATTAATGTATACTGCACAATTAAGAAATAAATGCCTTTGAGAAATTTATAGAATTGTATTATTACAAATTTCCTGGGAAATCTGCTCAATAATTGCGCATTCTCAATTTTGAAATTATAGATTGATTAAGTATTGATAATGATAATTAAATATTTGACTTATTAGATAAACATATTTACTAGATCTTTAACATATAACTTGACTTATTAGATGAACATACTTACTAAGTTGCTAAAACTTTAAGTTTGTATCTTCACTAGAAATCATAAATATATTTTCATAGCTTTTCGGAATCAAAATATTTATGATTTTGGTAAGTTACCATATAAATTTAGTTCTAGAGTTGGATATCTATAAAGCGAGATTTAAACAAGAGGTGTAAAATGAGTAATTACAAGACAATGTATAAAGATAAATTAAGTAAATTATTATTTTTAGAAATGAATAAAGAAGGGTTCAAAAGAAGCCTTAATATACCAGAAGACGTTAACTTTAAGAATGATGATCTGTATTTGCCTATAAGCTCGGATTATGTTGTATCAAATGTTAATGACGAAATTAAATTAAGTAATCTACCTATATATTATTTTGTAGAGGGTATGTTTATTACTTTTGGAGCAGATGAAAATGTCAAATATAATGATGATTATGGAACAATTCTATCTTATATACCAGATGCAGAAGAATGTGTGAAGAGTCTTATTGCAGATAGAATAAAAAAAGATAGATTAGAAGACGCGTATATTTTGCTAAAGGGACTTTATAGGTATACAAGAGAAGAAGAAATTTTAACTAAGCTTCTAGCGGTAGGAGAAACAATAAGAGAAAAAGATTCTGGATTTTCGGAAATTTTATTAGAAGATATTGAAGAATTTAAGGAAAAGTTTGAAAAATCTCCAGAACCACATCTTTATAATGCGTTAATACTTAAAGATGATGGTGATTATAAAGGTGCAGAAGTGGAAATAAATGAGTATATAAATAAGGGCGGCAAAAAAACAGATGAAATTGATAAGATGATAGGTGATATTACTAATATAAGTCATTTTGAGAAAGCTGTTGAATATTTAAAAGATGAACCTAAGAAGGCAATAGAATTGTTACTACCACTAAGCGAAGAATTCAAAGAAAATCCTTTAGTTTACTATTATCTAGGTGTCGGTTATAGAAGAATTGAAAACTATAATAAAGCTATTCATTACTTGAATAAAAGTCTTACTATAGAATCAGGAAGCCTTGAAACGGTTAATGAGCTTGGAATGAATTATGCTTGCATTGGTGAATATGAGGAAGCAATAAAATATTTTAGAAAAGCATTTGAAGCTTCGAAGGAAGTTGAAATTTGTACTAATATAGTAATGTGTTATATAAACTTAGGAGATAAAGAGCAAGCAAAAATTCATTTAGAACTTGCAAAGAAAATAGCTCCAGAAGATGATATAGTAATAGAGATAGATCAAATGTTAAATAGAACAATAAAATAAAATGTCAATGTACAGTGCACAATGCACAACTAACAGTGCACAATTAAGAATAAAATAAGAGTTTAATTCTGGAATTGAGAATTGTGCATTGAGAATTGTGCATTGCCTAAGTTTTAGGAGAGAATATGTTTACGAAAATACTTGATTTTAATATTTTTAATAGGGATAAAACTGCTTTAATGAACTATATTGAAAATTTTGAAAAGGTAAATATAATATCGGGAAATCCAGAAGTTCTCTTTAATGGATTAAATAATCCTGTACTTAAAAAGAATTTTGAAAGCGGGAGTTCAATTATTATACCTGATGGCGTTGGAACTGTTATTGCTTCAAAGATATTAAGAGAGCCCGTTAAAGAAAAGATAGCAGGAATAGATGTCTTTAGAGAGATATTAATTAAAGCAAATTTAGAAGAAAGATCTATATATTTATTAGGTTCAAAAGAAGAAACTATTAAGAAATGTGTTGAAAATATAAAGAATGAGTTTCCTAAACTAAAGATTTCTGGTTTTCATAATGGTTTTTTTGATTTAAATAATTGTAATGATATAATTGAAGATGTAAAAAGTGGGAATCCATGGGCCGTTTTTGTTGCAATGGGATCACCAAGGCAAGAGATATTTATTGAAAAGATTATTGGCGATTCAAATATTCATATTTTTATGGGTGTAGGTGGTGTTTTTGATATATTTGCAGGTGAACTTAAAAGAGCACCAAAATGGATGATATCTTTGGGATTAGAATGGTTATACAGAGTTATTAAAGAGCCATTTAGAATAAGAAGATTACTTGTTATTCCTAGATTCTTATTGTTAGTTATTTCAGAAAACTTAGCTAAAAGAGTAAGGATGATACTGTTTAAGGAAGAGGAAAAATAATGAAACAAAGAAGTAGCTTAATTAAATCTACATTTATTATAATGATAGTATCATTGATTAGTAGATTTTTAGGTTTTGCCAGAGATATGCTTATTGCTAAAAATTTTGGTGCTGGAATATATACTGATGCTTATAATATTGCAGTATCTATACCAGAGACAATATTCACTTTAGTTGGACTTGCAATTTCAACCGCATTTTTGCCAATGCTTAGCAAGGTTCGAGCTGAAAAGGGACAAAAAGAGATGAATGATTTTGCAAACAACATAATAAATATACTTTTTATTATATCATTATTTCTTTTTGCAATAACAAGTCTTTTTTCAAAGGAAATAGTTCATATATTAGGACCGGCTGAGGAAACAGGACTAATTGCAGTAAAGTTATTGAGAATAACCCTTGTAAATATTTTATTTTTATCTGTTAATGCATGTTTCACAGCATTATTACAAGTAAATGAAGATTTTGTAATTCCGTCCATTTTAGGATTGTTTTTTAATTTGCCTATGATATTATATTTATTGTTGTTTAAGAATTATGATATTTTAGGATTGACTATTTCAAATGTAATAGGTAATTTTTTCAGAGTAGCAGTTCAGGTACCATCGTTAGTTACACACCAATATAAATATAAACTTTTTATAAATCTTAAAGATGAGAGACTGAAAACAATTATGGTATTAATTCTTCCAGTAATTATTGGAGCTGGAGCCAACTCACTAAATATGGCCGTTGATCAGTATATTGCTTTGAAACTTCCAGAAGGTTCGGTTTCAGCTTTAAATTATGCTCAGAAGTTAATTGTTTTTATAAATGCAATTATAACAACATCGGTCACTAGCGTAGCATATCCTCTTATGGCTAATATGAGAAATAGAGGAGATGTACTTGGATTTTTAGAAATTTTAAAGAAATCAATCATATATTTGTCTATATTATTAATTCCAATTACTGTCGGCGTTATGATATTTAGTAGAGACATAATAACAATTGTTTATGCTAGAGGAGCGTTTACTGGTTATGCAATAAATATTACAACACTTGCATTACTAGGATATGGAGCAGGAATATTTTTTACAGGAGTAAGAGATATATTAAATTCAACTTTATTCTCAAGTGGAAAGACAAAAGTAACAGCAATAAATGGTATAATTGGTGTTGTGATTAACATAATATTTAGCATAACTTTATCTAAGTATATAGGTATTATGGGAATAGCATTAGCTTCAGTTATAGCTATGATAGTAACATCGGTACTCTTATTTATAAATATAATTAAATTAGAAAAAAGCTTTAACATAACAGAGATATTAAAAAAAGTAAGTATAATAATAATGAATTCAATAATCATGGGAGCGGTACTTTTAACGTTATTAATTTACTTCAAAAATAAATTTAATTCAATTACAATCCTATTACTTGGAGCGAGTATTGGAGCAGCTATATATCTTAGTTTATGTTATTTATTCAAGGTTGAAGAGCTAATAGAAATAAAAGAATTAATCTTAAAAAAGATAAAGAGATAGGAGGATGGTATATGAAGATATTATTTATTGCCTGCTATTCACCATTGATAAATAATTCAGCAGCTATTGAAACTTTACAATATCTAAATAAGTTAAGTGAGATTAATAATAATGAAGTACATCTTCTGACTGTTAATTTTCCTAAAGATTCAATATATTATGATGAAGTATTACGCTCTATGATGAATGATAAAATCAAAACGCATATTATTGATGGTGGACTTATCTTTAAAAAGTTTATGCCCAAAAATAGTGAAAGCTACAATAATTCGCCTTCAAAAATAGGAAATACCAATAGAAGAAAAGTGTTGCGGAAAATAAAAAATGCATTAGCGATACCAGATATGTATTATTCATGGGCAAGGAAAGCGGGAAGATATGGAATAGAGCTAATGGGGAAAGAAAAATTTGATGTTATATTTTCTATGCATGAGCCGCCATCTTCGCATTTATGTGCTTATTATATAAAAAAACATTATCCAAATGTACCATGGATTACTTATTGGAGTGATCCTTGGCTTAAAGATTCAACAAGAGAAAAATCTTTTATTGTAAAAAAGGTGCTAGAAAAAAATATGGAAAGAGATATTGTTAATCTGGCAGATAAATTTATATTTGTGACTGATGCAAATAGAGATGAATATTTAAAAGATTATAATATTTTAGATAATAGTAAGACATTTATATTAAATAGAGGTTTTGATGCGAAATTATACGATAAATTATTACATGAAGAAAAACCTAAGCTTATAAAGAAAGACAAACTTAATATAATCTATACAGGAGAAATATTTTCTAAACTTAGAGATATAAGACCTTTTGTAAAAGCACTTGAAGAAATAAAAGCAGAGAACTTAGAGATATATAACCAGTTAAATGTATTATTTTTTGGAAATATAGATGATATAGAGGCTAGGAAGAAACTTCAAAATTTAGAAATAGCCAATGTATCGCCTAGGATACCATTTGATGAGGCGCTTAAATATATGTTAAATGGAGAGGTTTTGCTTTTATTTGGTAATAAGAATTCAAAGCAAATACCAGCCAAGATTTATGACTATTTTGGGGCAAAGGGTAGGATATTTGTTATTTATGGGGATAAAGATGATCCGATTAAAAGAGTGGTAGAAAATCATAGAAAATGTGTTGTAACTGAGAATAATAGTAAAGAAATAAAAAATCATATCTATAAATTAATAGAAATTCATAAAAATAATGAGATATATTGTGAACCAGATGTTAATTATGAATGGAATTCAATTGTGGAAAGGCTAAACAATATATTAGAAGGAAGTGAATAAATGCACATAATGGTTATTCCATCTTGGTATTCATCTCCAAGAAACAAAGTTCATGGAAGTTTTTTTAAGGAACAATTTAAAGCTCTTTCAAATAGTGGAGAGAAGATTACTGTTGCATACAATGAAATTTGGCCTATTACTATGTTTGGAAAAATTCATGAAAAGAGAGGCATAAGTTTTAATATAGAAGATAACCTTAGAACTTATAGGTATAAAGATTATAATTATTTACCTAAAAGTCCATTAATGTTTAAGAGTTTCAATAAAAGAATGGATAAGATGTACCAAGAAATTGTTAAAAATGAAGGAAAGGTTGATATTATCCATGCTCATTCAGCCTTTTGGGGGGGAATAGCAGCTTCATATATAAGTAAGAAATATAATGTTCCATTAGTATTAACAGAACATTCATCTCTTAAGTATGCAAAGTATGCTAGAGAAAGTTATAAAAAATATATTTACAATGCTTATGAGAATTCGGATTATTTGATTGCAGTTGGGTCTGGATTAAAAAGAGAAATTCAAGAATATGTAAATAAGCCTGTTGAAGTTATTCACAACATGGTAGATTTGAATCTATTTTCTGTGGATGAAAATATTAAAAAGAGTGCCGATATAGATGAAGATTTTAAATTTTTTTCATGTGCTTTTCTTGAAGAAGGAAAGGGAATTGAATGTTTAATTAAAGCTTTTTCTAGAGCTTTCAAAAATGAAAATGTAAGCTTAAGAATTGGTGGAGACGGGACCATTAAACCATCATTGGAATCACTTATTAAAGAATTGAATATTGAAAAGCAGGTAATACTTCTAGGAGCTTTATCGAGGGAAGAAGTTTCAAAGGAAATGAAGAAATGTGATGCATTTGCATTACCATCTGAACATGAGACATTTGGAGTTGTATACATTGAAGCGCTTGCATGTGGAAAGCCAGTAATTGGAGCTGATAACGGTGGCGCAGAAGATATTATAAAAGAAGATAATGGAATAATAGCTAAAAAGAATGATGTGGAGGATTTAGCCGAAGCATTAAGAAAAATAAAAGAAAATCATAAAATGTATGATAAATATAAAATTAGGGAACAAACAATTTTTAGCTATTCAGAAAAAGTATTAGTTGAAAAGCTAAAAGGAGTGTATAAAAAAGTATATGAGAGAAGCAATTAAAAATATATATGATTTTTTAGATAATAAATTTTATTTTAAGTTATTGTACTTATTTGTAAGCTTAACATTTGTAACTATGCTCAAAGATGTGCCAGGAAGAAAAATTCTAAGTAATATAACACTAGCTTGGGGGATACTTTTAATTCTATTCATGGTTATCGAAGGATATAAAAGAAGAAAAATTTATAAATTTGATATTCCATTGGCATTATTTATGATACTAACTTTAATATTTAACATTTTTATTTATAGAAGTGTTGATAATATTAAAGTTTGGATAGTTAATTTAATTATATTTGTAGTAATATTCACAGTTGATGTATTTAAATCCAAAAAGAAACTTATTAAAGAGATGAACATAATTACTTATTTTTATGTAATATTTATGCTAGTTGCTTCTATTATATCGCTAGCAATGAGATATTCGGGAATAAATATAGAAATCGGACAAGTGGTATTTGGAGGTACAAAGGGAGTCTTTGAGAATGAAAATGCTCTTTCGATAGCATCTTCACTAGCTATAGTTATGTGTGTATACCTTAATTATATATCGAGAGGTCACAAGCTTAAGATGTTGTGGATAGGAAATATAATATTACAAGCGGTAACTATGATTGGTTCACATGGAAGAAGTGCATATTTGGTAATAATAGCTGTAATATATCTATCAATATTTATATACAGTAAAAATAAATATATTAGATCAGCACTTGTTTTAATACCAATACTTTTTTGTGGAGCATTTTTTGAAATGGTTAAAAGTCATTTGGAGGCTTTTACAACAGAGAGGAATATTATTTGGAATTCGGCATCTGTAGTAATAGAAAAAAATCCTTTGACTGGTGTGGGAAATAATAATCTTATAGAAGCGGTGAGAAACGCAAGAATAGGAAGTTATTTACCTGGAATTGAACTTGGAGGGATGCACAATATCTACGTGCAAATAGCCGCAGTAAATGGAATTATTTCATTACTTTTATTTCTTCTGTTCATAGGAATGATTTTGATGTTTATAATACAACATCTAGATAAGTTAATCAGAAGAGAGAAAAACCAGATGACAATAATAACTTCGATTATAGCAGGTATTCTTGCAGTAAACTTATTTGAAAGTGTATTAGTATATACAATAAGTTTTATTTCAATGATATTTTGGATATACTTAGGTTATCTAGTATCGATTCTAGACAATAAAAATATAGATTAGGTATAAGCAATAAGGAATATAAAAAATACGATTATAGATAGGGGAATAGTATTATATGAAATTTTGTGACGAAACTATAAAACAATTTTTAGGTGAATTAGAATCAGATTTGCCAGCTCCAGGTGGTGGAAGTGTAGCGGGTCTTATTGCAGCATTATCTGGTGCATTGAATTCTATGGTTTATTCTCTGACAGTAGACAAAAAGGCATTTATGAGTCTTCAGGATGATGAAAAAGAAAGTATAACAAAATTTCAAAAGGAATCTAAAGAGTTCACTGTAAGAAGCTTAGAACTTATGGAAGAAGATAGAGAAAACTTTTTGAAGTTAATGGATTCTTATAAGTTGCCTAAAGATACTGAAGAAGAAAAAGAAGAGAGAAAATTAGCTATAAAAGAGAATACTATAAAGTCTATGGAAGCACCTTTAATTTTAGCTAGAGAAAGCTTAGAATTTTATAAGAATCTTAACATCATGGCACAGTATGGAAATAAGATGTTATTATCAGATTTGGCAATTTCAGCAATTTTACTACATTGCTCTATAGAAAGTTCCATAATAAATGTTAAAGTAAATTTGAATGGGCTCAGAAATGAAGAATTTTTTGAGAGACTTGATAGTGAATTGGATAGTATTATAGAAAAATCAGCTAAAGAAAAAGAATTGATTACAGAAACAGTAAATAAAATAATTTATCCAAAAATGTAGCAATGCAAAAATCATTAATTATAAAAAGAGATACTTACCAAGGGTTCAATTAAAGTAAGTATCTCTTATGTTCTTTTATTCTATTGGTTCTCCATCAAAATTTTCGTATTCAGGTCTATTTTTTGGATCGCCAACATTATCTTGGTTAGCATGAAGTCTTCTCCTTCTTACACCTTTTTGCATTGGATTGCTTGATCCTGGTTTGTGTGGTCCATCTTTACGTGGCATATAATACACCTCCTTTTTTTATATTTTGTGCTCATATGAGGTTTTGATACGTTTAATTTTTTGGTGATTTAGGGATTAATAAAGGACTAAGGAATAATATTAACAAGTATTGAAAAAGATTGCATATATACTGTATAATATTTATTAACATAAGATATGTACTTTTAACATAAAAAATATGCATAATTTTTAAGTGAGTATATATTGTTATTTATTTTCAAATACAGATACATAAACCAATTATAATCTATATGAATAAGTTCAGATCTCACTTAGTGTGTCTATATATTATAGTAATTTTAAGGAGGAATTAGCATTGGAAAAAGAAAAATTTCCTATTGTTTTAAAGAAAAAAAATGGTGTAATGATAGGGGTTGCAATAATAGAGATAATTATAGGAATAATATTTGGAGCGTTACAAGGAGGATTAAAAAGTGCTCCTATGTGGGTGCTTTTTTTTGCAGGAATAGTTACTGCACTTTCTGTTTTTGTGGAATATAGTCAGGACATATTAATTAAAGAGGATGCAATAGAGTTTTATAGGAATAATGATTTGATAAAATCGATTAAGTATAGTAATGTAAAATCTATTTTTATAGGAAAAGGAAATGAGCCTAAAAATAAAAGGAAAGATTTTTTTATAATTAGCTTTTATAAAAATGATAAGAAGAAGAATAAAAATTCTGCGGAGGACACATACTTAATTAATCCTATGTCGTATAGCGCAGAGGATTTTAGCGTAATAAAGAATATTATTGTATCAAAAAATTCTTCTGTTAAAGTAAGCGAAGATGTAAGTAAATTTATGAAATAATAATTATATAAAATAGCTGGTTAGGAGATTGTTCAGAGAAGTTTCTTGACTTGCAATAACAATGAATAAATGACTATAGATTAAAAAATAAAAGTTAAAACATTTTAGCATGTAACTAAGATTTATTCAAAACATACTAAAATGATATAACTTTTATAGAATATCTATAGTTATTCTTGTTTTAAAAGTGTTTAAGTGAATTCAACCATTGTATGGAATTTTTAATATATTCTATAGCTGAATTTACTATTCTGTAGGTAGATCATTAAGTGATTTAAATTCATAACCTTCCTGCTGAAGTGTTTTAATAACTGATGACAATACTTTTGTATTTGTGTTTGAAACAGCATGTAGAAGCATTATGGAACCTGGATGGGCACCTTTGCATATTTTCTCCACAGCATAACTTTCTGAAGGTTGATTATTTACTAACCAATCTTTATAGGCAAAACTCCAGAATATAGTCTTATAGCCTAAATCCTTTGTCATTGCTAATGATTTTTTTGAATACTTACCCATTGGTGGTCTAAAAAACTTAGGCATATCCTGACCAGTAAGTTCTTTAAAAGCATTTTCTACTCCAGTAAATTCTGCCTCAAATTTTTCTTTATCACGTATTTGAGCCATAGAAGGATGATGAACTGTGTGATTTCCAACTACATGTCCTTCATCAACCATACGTTTAATTAGTTCTGGTTGAGTGTCTATGTATGGTTTGACAACAAAAAAGGCAGCAGGGACTTTGTATTCTTTTAATATATCTAAAATCTTTCCAGTGTTACCATTTTCATATCCTTCATCAAAAGTAAGATATAGAACTTTTTTTGAAGTATCACCTAGGTAATAAGCAGAATTTTCTTTTAAGAAGCTAACGGATTCCTTTGGGCCTTCCGCAATTTGATCTTTTCCTTTACCAACGTAATACCAGTTAAGTTCATCTTCATCACTAAAAGAAGAAAAAATATCTCTTATGTTATCAACATCTAAAATATCTCCAAACACGCCATCTTCTTGAAAACATTCATTTGAATCGATCTCATTATCACTTGCAGCAATTGCAGGCTTTGTAGGAACAAGAGTAATTAAATTCATTGCTAAAGAAAGAGCAATTAAAGATTTTATAGACTTATTCATTTTCTCACCTTCAATCTTAAAAATTTATATATTTAATTCAGATTTATTCAAGAAAAATATAAAGTGAAACTGATTCAGGTGGAGTTTGATCCACAACTGAATCTTAGTTGAATTTATCTAGAATCGTGCCATTGTTATCTCCCACTTAAAGAAGTGTTATATTACAGTAGCTAGACATAAGATAAAATTCAATTGAAGATATTGAATAAATGATTAACCAAGTATAGTATTTGAACATTGGGTAGGAATAACCGTGGTAAATTATATATAATTTTAGTTCAAAAGGAATACTTGCATATATGTCGCTTATCAGGTAAATCATATAATTATTTAAACGTAAGTTTATGGAAAATTAAATATTTATAATATAGATATAATTAGTTTTTTTACATTACTATTAAGTGCAGTATCTTTGCATATAATTTTTCTATGGTAATTGATTATTACAGATGCCTGAATATGCCTTTTGTAATAATATAAAGTTGAAATAAAAAAGGTTCTAGAGTATAATTTTTAAAGGTATATTAAAAGTTAGAAGTTAAAAGTGAGAAAGGAATGTACATAGATGAAATTAGGTATGGTAGGTTTACCAAATGTAGGTAAAAGTACGTTGTTTAATGCAATAACAAAGGCTGGGGCTGAATCAGCTAATTATCCATTCTGTACAATTGAGCCAAATGTTGGTGTAGTAAGTGTTCCAGATAAAAGATTAGACGTTTTAGAAAAAATGTATAATACAAAGAAAAAGGTATATACAGCAATAGAATTTTATGATATAGCAGGATTAGTTAAAGGGGCTTCAAAGGGTGAAGGTTTAGGAAATAAGTTTTTATCTCATATCAGAGAAGTTGCAGCAATTGTTCATGTTGTAAGATGTTTTGATGATGGAAATGTTGTTCATGTTGAAGGTTCTGTTGATCCTATAAGAGATATAGAAACTATAAATTTAGAATTAATTTTTTCAGACTTAGAAGTTTTAGAGAGAAGAATGGAAAAATCTATAAAGCTTGCAAGATCTGGTGATAAGACTGCTAAATTTGAATATGGAGTAATGGAAAGAATTAAAGAACATTTAGAAGCAAACAAACCAGTTAGAACTTTAGAAGTTACTGATGAAGAAGAGGCATTTATAAAGAGTTTATTTTTAATTACTTCAAAGCCAGTTCTATATGCTTGTAACATCTCTGAGGATGATGTTATGGAAGGTAATTTTGATAATGATTATGTTAAAAGAGTTAAGGAATATGCAGCTAGTGAAAATTCAGAAGTTATGGTTGTAAGTGCTAAAATTGAAGAAGAATTATCAGGTCTTGATGATGAAGAAAAAGCTGAAATGTTAGGTGAATATGGTTTAGATGAATCAGGATTAGATAAATTAATTGAAGCTAGCTACAAATTACTTGGGCTTATGAGTTTCTTAACAGCCGGAGTACAAGAAGTAAGAGCTTGGACAATCAAAAGAGGAACTAAAGCACCAGCAGCGGCAGGTAAGATTCACTCTGATATCGAAAGAGGATTTATAAGAGCAGAAGTGGTTTCTTATAATGATTTAGTTGAATGTGGTTCAGAAGCTGCAGCTAAGGAAAAAGGTAAGTTTAGACTAGAAGGAAAAGACTATATAATGCAAGACGGAGATGTTGTTAACTTTAGATTTAATGTATAATTATCTAAAAAATAGCATTTAAAGCACTAAAAAAGAGCAGGATTAAAATCTTGCTCTTTTTTAGCAATAAGGAGAATACAAAATATTAATGATATAGGAATATTTAAAGGCAGAAAATTTAATTCGATATTGTATTAAAAATTTTAATCTAGTAGTTTATTGATTTAAAATGTAAAAGTTTTAATATATTTATGAATATATAGTTACAATTTAATGAATGTTAGTCAAAAAGTAGATTTTTATATCAAAGTTTGTTAAAATAGAGGACAAGTATGAATTGATTATAAAAGTAAGGTGTGATTTATTCGTGAAGAAATCAGTTATAGAGTATATAAACGATTTTAAAAATAGCAAATATTTTACGTACATAAATGATTTGAAAAAAAGTAAGTATTTTAGATACATAAGCGACCTCAAGAAAGACAGATATTTTACTCCACCTGTAATTATAGTAATTTGTCTAAGTGCAGTTATGATAACCAATGTAATCTCTAAATCTAGAATTGAGCCATCAAAAGATAAGCTTACTATTGCAGCTAACAGTGCTGAAGAGAATTTTTATAATGATAAGTATGATGCTGCGATTGAAGAATATAATAAGTATCAAGAAAAAGATGAATGGCCAATATGGAATTTAAAGATTGCAGAAATTTATTCAGTAAAAGGAGATTTTGCAGATTCGAATGAGCTTCTTACAAAAGTTTATTTAGCTAGAAATAAGATAGTTGATGGTAAGAAGCAAAAAAATATAGAAAATTTTGAGTCTAAAGATAGAGAACTTACCAATTACATAGTGTTTACGTCTTTTATGAACGGAGATTATGATAAGGCATTACAATATGGCGAATTGTTTTTGATGGATTACCCAACAGATAAGAATTTGTTAAAGACAATGTTTAGTATTTATATGGCAAATGATAAGAAAGATAAAATGAAAGAAATAATTGATAACTACCCAAGAGATGATGAAAATGCATCTGATTTGGCAGATTTAGCTAGAATGAATATGATGATGAATAATTTAGATCAAGGACTTTTATTATTAAAAGATGCATGGCATAAAGATAAAAATGAAGTTAAGGTTTTTGATGTAATAACACAAATTGCGGAATATAATAAGAATGACATTTTAAATAAGATTTCAGCACTTGAGAAAAAAGATTCAGGTGAACTTGCATATAAGATGTGGCAAGCAGAGATTTATTCTAAAGATAAGGATTCTGCTGAAAAAGCTAATAATTTAATTAGTGAATTAGAAGATAAGGATGTTGGAAGTATAAATTTAGCACTTATTAAATCTAATACATATCAGAATTTAGGTGAATCAGAAAAAGCTAGAGATGTTATAAATGAAATGATAAAGAGTGATCCAAACTCATTTATAGGATATCACGCAATGTCATTGGAAGATTATGATGATGAAAATTATGATGATGCACTTAAGAATTGCGAAAAGAGTATATCTCTAAACAAAGACTATGCAGATAACTATGGATTCTTGATGCCAGAGATAATGGAGAAACAAGATAAGAGTGAAAATGCAGAGCCGTATTTTAGAACTGCTTTATATAAGGAACCTTTTAATTATAATATATTAATTAAATTAGCAGAGTATTATGGAAATACAGTTAAGGATAGTTCTAGGGCATTATACTATTATACCTTAGCATCTAAAATGAATCCTAATGATGCAGAAGTATATTATAATATGGCATTAATTAAAGTAGCAAATCAAAGACAAGACGAAGCTATAGATTTATTGAAAAAGAGTATAGCAATAAACTCAAAAGAAATTAAATATCATAGGGCTCTAGGAACTGTGTATTTAAATAAAGAAAAAGGTGAGGATGCTCTTAAGGAAATAAGAGCGGCATATGCTATTGATAAAAATGATATACTAACGCTAAATAATGCTGGATGTTATTATGTAGCTATAGAAGGAGATTTAAGTAGAGGTCTAGTTAATTTTAAGGCAGCATATGATGGCATAAATGATAAAACAAGTGAAGAGGATAAAGATACAATAAGCGAAAATTATAATAGAGTAAGGAATTTATCTGATGCATATAATAAAAGAAACGGGGCAACATTAAAAATACCAGATTTAAAATTATTTTATTAAGATAATTATTTATATAATACAAACTTGGAAACAAGTATAAAATAGTCATTTGATAGGGGGAGAGTAGTATGTATCCAATTAAGTTTGAAAACCTATATTACGAGAGAATATGGGGTGGAAAGCACCTAGAGAAATTTAGAAATAATGTTCCAGAAGGTGTAATAGGAGAAAGTTGGGATATAGCTTGTCATAAAAATGGGACTGGTAAAGTAGAAAATGGAGAATTAAAAGGTAGAACATTTGATGAAATAATAAATTTATATGGAGAAAAACTTTTAGGTACTGAAATAAGTACTAAAGAATTTCCACTTTTAATTAAACTAATAACAGCAGAAGATAAACTTTCAGTCCAAGTCCATCCTGATGATGAGTATGCAAATAAGGTTGAAAAAGATTCTGGAAAGACAGAAGCTTGGTATGTAGTTGATGCAGAAGAAAATGCTTCATTAATAGTGGGAACAAAAGATTGCGATAAGGAAAAATTTAAGAAAGCAATAGAAGAAGGGGAATTAGATAAGTACTTAAATAAGATTCCGGTTAAAAAAGGCGACTTTTTCTTTGTGCAAAGCGGATTGGTTCATGCTATATGTGAAGGGGTATTAATTGCTGAAATTCAACAAAATAGTGACACTACATATAGAGTTTACGACTATAATAGAGGCCGTGAAATTCATGTAGAAAAGGCATTAGATGTAATAGATTTTTCTCTTAAAGGGGAAAATTCAAAAGGAATTCTAATTGAAAGAGATGGGTATGATAAATCATATCTTTGTTTAGACGAATATTTTACAATACAAAAATATAAAATTACTACATCTGTAAAAGAAAAGAGCGATGAGGAAAGATTTTATTTATTTACATGTGTTGAAGGAAACGGTGTAATTAAATATAGTGGTGGAGAAGAAAAAATACTTATGGGAGATAGTATCTTCATTCCAGCAGCTCTTGGAGATTACGAATTAGTTGGTAATTTTACAGTACTAAAGAGCTACGTACCAAACATAAAAAATGAAGAAAAAAGCATAATGAGTGTAATAGAGAAATAATTATAATAAAGATTAAGGGGGAACTATTAAGTTGCTCCTTAATTGTTTGAGTAACTTGTAAAATAAGAATTTGATTAAAAAATAGTCATTATATTTATATATTGAAATAATAAATTGTGTTTAGGATTTTATAAGCATTAAAATTGGACAAGGCGTTATTTATCTTAGAGATAGAGAGCAAAGTAAATTTAGGTGAGAATGAAGAGAACTATAGTGGATTTATAAAAAAAATTAATAAATTTTTAATATGAAATAAAGCCTAATAGGTTTAAAATATATTAATATGGTTAAAAAAGTAAATAACTAAACAAAAAAGAAAGAGAGTGAAAATTAAGTGGGATTGGATATTTTATTTATAATCAAAGCTATAATAATAGCAATAGTTGAAGGATTAACAGAATTTATTCCAGTGTCATCAACTGGACATATGATACTGGCTTCAAGCATAATTAATTTTAAAGGTGACTTTGTTAAAATGTATGAGGTTGTAATTCAGTTAGGGGCAATATTAGCTGTTGTTGTTTTATATTGGAAGAAGATAAAAGACAGCGTAATTGAATTTTTCAGATATATATTTACAAAAGGAAAAGAAGGTAAAACAGGCTTTAACTTTGGTATAAATGTAATAATAGGATGCATACCAATGTTGATAATAGGATTATTATTTTATAAAAAGATAAAAAGTTTATTTAATCCTGAAGCTGTTGTTATAGGCTTTATAGTTGGAGGTATTCTATTAATAATAATTGAAAACATGTTTAGAAAAAGTAATAAGCATGCAACAAAGAGTTTAGATAGTATAACTCCAATGCAAGCTCTAAAGGTAGGAGTATTACAAGTACTTTCAGTATGGCCAGGAATGTCAAGGAGTGCATCGACTATTATGGGAGGATGGATTGCAGGCCTTTCAACACCAATAGCTGCTGAATTTTCATTCTTTTTAGCTATTCCAGCTATGATAGGAGCATCTGCAAAAGATCTTATGGAATTTGATTATTCAGGAATGAATATGACTTCATGGATTTCATTAGTAGTAGGTTTTATTGTGGCATTTGTAGTGTCAGTCATTGTTATGGATAAATTTGTTTCTTATTTGAAGAAAAGACCAATGCGTGTATTTGCAGTGTATAGAATAGGTGCAGGTATAGTATTTGGAATACTTATGTTCTTTGGTTTTTTAAATTTCACATTATAAAAAGAAAGAGTTGGATTAGCTGCACGCTAATTCAACTTTTTTTATAAAAAGAATTAAATTTAACTGATAAAACAAATAGGTGTATTTAAATAGTAAATTTATATTTATCATTTAAATACGTTAAGAGTTTAATTAGGATTAAAATGTAGAAACGCAATTAAGCATATATGTTAGAAAGAAACGTAAATAACGATAACACTTAAGATTAATTATTATAAGAAGTTAATTATAAGCTAATAGTTAATAATCTACGGAATTTATTAATAAAAATAGAAATAACACTTCTAAATATTAATTTATAAAATATAATACTTAATGTAAGTTTGGGTATAGTAATTAATGTAGGTAAAATTCAAAATAGTCTTTCTTTAGAATAAGTTTGGGTCAAAATTCCTAGGAATAATAATGAAGATTTAAGAGAAACGACTAAATATTAAAATTAAAAATTTCAATTCTTATTTAAAGAATGAATATATTGTAAATTAATACTTTTCATAAATTAAAGTTTGTGATATTATTAAGTAAATAGTCAGAAAATAATGATAATTTAATCGGAACAATAATTTCCAATGAAGATTATGGTATAGGGGGATTAGAAGATGTCCAAAGATATTAAAAAGATAGCTCTATTAACTGGAGGAGGAGATTGCCCAGGCTTAAATGCAGTAATAAGTGCAGTAACGAAATCAGCAATTTTAAATTATGGATGTGAAGTTATTGGATATAAATTCGGTTACAGAGGATTATATAACAATGATTTTATTTCATTAGATTTAGGAGCTGTATCAGGCCTTATATCAAGAGGAGGAACAATTCTTTATAGTTCAAATAAAGATAATTTGTTTGATTACTCAGTAGAAGAAAATGGTCAAATAGTAAAAAAAGATGTATCAGATGTAGCAGTTGAGAATTTGAAAAAAGAGGGTGTAGACGTTTTAGTTGTAATTGGTGGAGATGGAACATTAACATCAGCTAGAGATTTTTCGAGAAAGGGAGTAAATGTTATTGGTGTTCCAAAGACCATAGATAATGATTTAGGGTCAACTGATGTAACGTTCGGCTTTAATACAGCTATAGGTATAGCAACAGAAGCATTAGATAGACTGCATACAACTGCAGAATCTCATCATAGAATTATGATTTTAGAAGTTATGGGAAGAAATGCAGGTTTTATAGCATTGGAATCAGGAATAGCTGGTTCAGCAGATGTTATACTACTACCTGAAATTCCATATGATATAAATAAAGTTGTAGAAAAAATTGAGGATAGAAAAAAACATGGAAAGTTATTCACTATAATTGTTGTAGCAGAGGGTGCAAAACCTAAGAACGGCGATGTTATAGTATCTAAGATAGTTGAAGATAGTCCAGATCCAATTAGACTTGGTGGTATTGGAAATAAGATAGCTGAAGATTTGGAAAAGTTAGTTAAGGATAGAGAAGTTAGATGTACAGTTCTTGGTCATATACAAAGAGGTGGAACTACATCAACATATGATAGAATATTATCAACAAGATATGGTGTTGAAGCAGTAGAGCTTATTAATAAAGGTAAGTTCGGAAGCATGGTATGTTTAAAAGGTAATGAAATTACTTATGATAGTCTAGAAAATGTCATTGGTAATAACAAAAAAGTAGATCCAGATGGAGAGTTAGTAGCTGTAGCTAAGAGAATAGGGATATCATTTGCCGATTAGTTAACTTAATATGAGTGCTAAATTATACTAGTAATTTAGTACTCATGAGATACCTAATGACATTTAGTAGTATTTTTAGAAAGCGGTGGGTATTATGAAAGAAATAAAAAGATATTTAGAGTCCAGAATAGGAACATATTCATTTTTCTTTGAGGATTTAGAAAGTGGTTTTAGTTATGGATACAATGAAAATGTTCAAATGACAAGTGCAGGGTGCATGAAATTGCCGATAGCAGTATCTATAATAAAACATGTTCAAGAAGGGAACAGTACATTTTTAGATAAAATAAAAATTGAAGAAGAAGATAAAGTTTATGGAACAGGAATACTCCATGAATTTGATAATAGAGAATATACTATATTTGAATTGTTAGTTGCAATGCTTATACAAAGTGATAATACTGCAGCAAATAAGCTCATAGATATAGTTGGTATGGATAAGATAAATGACGATATAGAAGCACAAGGATTGAAAAATACTAAATTAAATAGAAAAACTTCAGATGAAAGAGCTGTAAGTAATGGAATTGAAAATATAACAAGTGCTTTAGATCTATCAAAGATATGGAAACACTTATATAATTCAAGCTTTTTAGATGAGAAAAATAGCAAAATGCTTATGGATATATTACAAAGACAACAAATGAAAAACAAATTAGCACTTTATATACCTGATGATTTAAAATATGAAATATCAAGTAAGACAGGTGATAAGGCTAGCGTTGAAAACGATACAGCTTTGATCCACTCACCAAAAGGATCTTTTACATTTACTGTTCTTTCAATGGGAATTCCTAATAGCGTTTATGGAACAGTTACTCTTGCTAAATGTGGAAAAATGATGTGGGATAACATAATGAACAACTTTTAGAGACATAATTAATAACTCCTAGAAAACTAGGAGTTATTTTTATAACCTAATTAAAATTTAAACTAATTTAGCTGAAATTTATATAAATAATTTTTATTGACACAACCTCAAAGAAATGGTATTCTTACACAAAGAATAACCTTTAATTTGATTCAGAGAAATCAATAAGGAAGTTATATAATACCAATGATCTAGGATTATTATGCCTTCCTTTATATTAAGGAAGCTTTTTTATTCTCTAGAAATTTATATTTAAGTTAAATCTGTGGATAAGTTATGAAAAAGACAGATTTAGAAAGCTACGGTTTGTAAGGAGAATAAAAAAGAAAATATATTCGCCTGCATAAAATGTTCTTAAATGCAGCATAGCTGCCAATTCTGATGTGCAGATTTTTCTCACATGCGTTCGAAAAGGCAGATGCGTAAAAAAAATCTACGGCTCCACAGTCGCCTGCGATTTTTTTTATTATAAAGGATTAGTATTATATAATTTTTCCCTTTAAATTAACACAGAGAGGTTAAGAAGGAGTGATAATAAAATGATAAAAGATATTAAACATCTAATAGAGCCTATGGATTTTACAGTAGAGGAATTAGATGAAATATTCAATTTAGCACATCAAATAATCGCACATCCAAAAGAATTTTCTCATATTTGTGACGGGAAAATTTTAGCTACATTATTTTATGAACCAAGTACGAGAACAAGATTGAGCTTTGAAGCTGCAATGATGAGACTTGGTGGTAAAATTCTCGGATTTTCAGAGCCGAATTCAACATCAATTTCTAAAGGAGAAACTTTAGCTGATACAATTAAAATGGTATCAATATATTCAGATATAATAACAATGAGACATCCAAAAGAAGGTGCAGCAAAAGTTGCAAGTATCTATTCTAATGTTCCAATAATTAATGCCGGAGATGGTGGGCATCAACATCCAACTCAAACTCTAGCAGATTTACTTACCATTACAAGCTTAAAAAATGGTTTAAACAATCATAAAATCGGAATTTGCGGGGATTTAAAATTTGGAAGAACCGTACATTCGTTAATAAAAGCAATGTCTAGATATAAAAATAACAAGTTTGTATTAATATCACCAAAAGAACTTGCTATACCACAATATATAAGAGAAGAAGTTTTAGCGAAAAATCATATTGAATATATAGAGGTAGAAAAATTAGAAGATGTAATTGAAAGTCTTGATATCTTATACATGACAAGAGTTCAAAAGGAAAGATTCTTTAATGAAGAAGAGTATTTAAGACTAAGAGATAGTTATATATTAGACAGAGCGAAGATGGGTTTGGCTAAAGACGATATGATAGTAATGCACCCGCTGCCAAGAGTAAATGAAATTGCTTATGAGGTAGATGAGGATAGAAGAGCTTCATACTTTAAGCAAGCTGAATACGGAATGTATGTGAGAATGGCGTTAATGATTAAGCTTTTGGGGGTGATGTAAGATGCTTGAAATAACAAGTATTAAGAATGGAATAGTAATTGACCATATCCAAGCTGGAGTTGGAGTTAAAATATTTAAGTACTTAAAACTAGACACTAATGATTGTAGTGTTGCTCTGATAATTAATGCAGATAGTAAGAAGCTTGGAAAGAAAGATATAATTAAGATAGAAAATTGCTTTGAACTTGACTATACTGTTTTAGGCCTGCTCTCACCTACAATAACAATTTGTGAAGTAAAAGATGAAATAATAATAAATAAAGTTACGCCAACGCTACCTGATAAAGTTGAGAATATAATTAAGTGTAAAAATCCAAGCTGCATAACTAGTCAGGAAGAATATGTACCTCATTCTTTTATTTTAGTAGATAAAGAGAATGGAAGATATAGATGTGAATATTGCGATGAGATAACAAAGCTTTCAGAAATTTAGAAGAATTAAGAGGTGTTATATGAAACTGTTAATTAAAAACGCGAGGATAGTAGATGTAACCCAAGATTTTATAGGCGACATCTATATTAAGGACGGGATAATTGAAGAAATAGGGCAAAAGATCTTTAAGAAAGATGTAGAAATTATTGAGTGTGAAGGAAAGATCTTAATGCCATCATTTATAGATACACATGCACATTTTAGAGATCCAGGTCTTACATGGAAGGAAGATATTGAAACAGGATCTAGAGCAGCACTAAAAGGTGGTTATACAGGAGTTTGCCTTATGGCAAATACAAATCCTATATGTTCATCAAAAAAGGTTCTAGAGTATGTAAGAAATAAATCTAAAGATATTAATTTAATAGATATTCATCAATGTTTATCAGTAACAAAGGATTTTGATGGAGTGACATTAACTCATTTAGAAGAGCTTTCAGGTGATAAGGAAATTAAAGCAATTTCAGATGATGGAGTTGGCATATCAAACTCCAATACAATGCTTGAAGCGATGGAAATTGCGAAGAAGAATAACTGGGTTATAATGTCTCATGCTGAAAGTCCTGAGTTCTCAAAAGTAGATATGAGGATAGCTGAGAATATGATGACAATAAGAGATGTAGAATTAGCTAAACTGAGTAAAGCTAGATTACACATGTGTCATGTCAGTACAAAGGAAGCCATAAAATGTATAATTGATGGGAAAGTGAGTGGCGCAAATATAACACTTGAGGTTACTCCCCACCATATTGGTCTAACAAGAGATATAAATGATTATAGAGTAAATCCTCCAATTAGAGAAAAAGAGGATGTAGAGGCAATAATAAATGCTATAAAATTAGGTATGGTTGATACAATAGGAACGGACCATGCTCCACATACAGCAGAGGAGAAGATGAAAGGTTCACCTGGAATGGTTGGAATAGAGACTGCATTTTCAATATGTTATACGAAATTAGTGAAAGAGAACAATATTTCACTAAATAAATTAAGTGAGCTTATGTCATATAATCCTGCAAAGCTTCTAGGAATGAATAAAGGAAAAATTAGCATTGGAGTAGAAGGGGATTTAGTTTTAGTTGATATTGATAAATGCCTAAAAGTGAATCCAGAAGAATTTGCATCAAAGGGTCGGAATACGCCATTTACAGGTATGGAATTCTACGGTGAAATTCTTATGACAATAAAGGGTGGAGAAATTAAGTATACACATTAGAAAAAGGCGCGAAGCGCAATAAAGAACAGTCCACATTAGAAAAAGGCGCGAAGCGTAACAGATAACATTTGATATTAAAAAAAGTGCGCAGCACAAAAGAGGACATTTTGTATTAAAAAAGCACACACATATGAAATATGAGAGAATCGCAATAAAGAACTTTTTGGTGAATTAAGAACATTTCATATCAAAAAAAGCGTACAGCTCGATAAAGAACTTTTAAGCGCAACTATGATTATAAATTAGGAAGCGGACACGTGTAAAATAAGAGTGGCTTAAATAATATCATAAGTAAAAAATAGAGAACATAATTAGGAAAATTATAAGATATGAGTCCCTAAAGGAATTAATTGTGAATTCTGACTGCGGACTAAATAGGGTTGGAGGGAGATTTGAAATGACAAATTACATAATTGATAAATTATACAATAGAGTTGAAGAAAGAGGAGTAGTTTGTGTAGGGTTGGATACTGCATTAAGCTATATTCCAGATCATATAAAAGAAGGCAGAACTGACAGTGAAGCTATCTTTGAATTCAATAAACAAATAATAGATGCGACATGTGATGTATCAGCATGCTTTAAGGTGCAGATTGCTTACTATGAAGCATTAGGATTAGAAGGATTAATTGCCTATAAAAAGACTTTAGATTATTTAAGAGAGAAAGATGAAATTATAATAGCTGATATTAAAAGAGGCGATATAGCAGCGACAGCAACTATGTACGCAAAGGCTCATTTTGAAGGGGACTTTGAGGCAGATTTTATAACGCTAAGTCCATATATGGGAATGGATAGTATTGAACCATACTTGCCTTATTTAGAAAAGGGAAGTAAAGGTGTGTTTAGCTTAGTAAGAACTTCAAATCCAGGTGCAGAAGATATTGAGTATCTAGATACTACTGGAGATAAGAAAGTTTACGAAGTTGTAGCAGATAAAATAACTGAAATGGGGAAAAACTATACTGGAAATTGTGGATATACTGCGATAGGAGGAGTTATAGGTTGTACTTATGTTGAAGAAGGAAAGAAAATAAGATCAAATTATAGCAATATGTTTTTCCTAATACCTGGATATGGTGCACAAGGCGGGAAAGCTGAAGATGTTGCACTATATTTAAACAATGGAAATGGTGGGGTTGTAAATTCTTCAAGAGGAATACTCCTTGCTTACAAAAAAGAAAATAGAGAAAAAGAGTTTGCTTTATGCGCTAGAGAAGAAGCAATAAAGATGAGAGATGCAATAAGAGAAGCAGTGAAGAACGTATAAATTTTATATTAAAGATAACTTAAGGAGGCAGGGTTATGGCTATAACTTACAGAAATGCAAAAGTAGTTTCAAATAAGGAAATCTCGAAAGATATATATAAATTAGTAGTAGAAGATGATGCAGAAATAAAGGCAGGTCAATTTTATATGTTAAAACTAAATGGTGCAACATTTCTGCCAAGACCAATAAGTATATGTGAAAAATTTGAGAATAAACTAACATTTTTATATGCTGTTGTAGGAAACGGAACTAAAGAATTTACAAAGCTAAAAGAAGATGATCAAATAAGCTTAACAGGGCCTCTTGGAAATGGGTTTGATTTAGAGAAAGAATATAACAAGGTAGCACTAGTTTCAGGGGGAATTGGAACAGCACCAATGCTTGAACTAGCAAAGAAATTAAGAAAGAAAAATCCAGATCAAAAGATAGATCTTTATGCAGGATTCAGAGATGATGTTTACTTAATAGATGAGTTAAAGGAATACGTAAATGAAGTTTATATATCTACAAACACTGGAAAACATGGTCATAAAGGATTTGTTACTGAAATTCTAAAACCAGAAGATTACGATACAGTTTTATGCTGCGGACCAGAGATTATGATGAAAAAAGTTATAGATATGTGCAAAGAAAAGAATGTGGCGGTTTATGTATCTATGGAAAAGCATATGGCATGTGGAGTGGGTGCATGTTTAGTATGTACTTGTAAAACAAAAGATGGACATAAGAGAACGTGTAAAGATGGTCCAATATTTGATGGATACTATGTTGAACTATAATAACCAAAGGAGAAGAAGAATATGATGAAAGTAACTATTAATAACGTAGAATTTAAAAATCCTGTAATAGCAGCATCGGGAACCTTTGGTTTTGGTGAGGAATTTAATAATTTTTATGATGTTGGAATTCTTGGTGGAATATCTTCAAAAGGGCTTACAATAAACCCCAAGCAAGGAAATGAAGGGATAAGAGTATATGAAACACCATCAGGAATGATGAATTCAGTAGGATTACAAAATCCAGGAATGGATGCATTTATAGAAAATGAGCTTCCGAAAATGAGAAAGTACGGAACTAATGTTATAGCAAATATTGGGGGAGGATGCTTGGAAGACTATGAAGCTGCTGTAAGGAAAATTGATAGCAGTGATGTTGACATGATTGAACTTAATATTTCCTGCCCAAATGTAAAGCATGGTGGTATGGCTTTTGGGATTAAGTCAAAAGTAGCATATGATGTGGTTAGAGAAATTAAAGCCATGACTAAGAAGCCGTTGATGGTTAAATTATCTCCTAATGCAGAAGATATAGTAGATATGGCTGTAAAGTGCCAGGAAGCAGGAGCGGACTCTATATCATTAATAAATACCTTAAAAGGGATGGCTATAGATGTATATAAAAGAAAGCCGGTATTTAATAATATAACTGCAGGTCTTTCAGGGCCAGCTGTAAAACCAATTGCTCTTAGAATGGTTTATGAAGTGGCTAAGGCTATAGATATTCCAGTAATAGGACTTGGAGGAATATCAAGTGGTAAAGATGCCATAGAATTTATGATGGCAGGAGCTAGAGCAGTACAGATAGGAACGATTAATTTTGTAAATCCTATGGCAGGGAAAGAAATAGTTGAGGAAATGGAAAGTTTCTTGAAGGAACAAGGAATTAAGGATATTAACGAGATTATAGGAATAATATAAATAGATTATAGATCCTAATTACTAATAATGAAAAATAAGCAACTGATAAGTGAATATTAATAATTACAAAGTAGATATTGGAGGAATTTTAAATGAAGGCGTACAAGAAAGAATTTATAGATTTTATGATAGAATGTGGAGTACTTACATTTGGAGATTTTGTTACTAAGAGTGGAAGAAGGACTCCGTTCTTTGTTAATACAGGAAATTATCAAACAGGAAGCCAATTAAAAAGACTTGGAGAATTTTATGCAGAGGCAATAAAAGAAAACTTTGGAGATGATTATGATGTATTATTTGGGCCTGCATACAAAGGAATTCCTCTAAGCGTTACAACATCTATTGCTTTGTCTAGCTCATTTGATATTGATGTAAGATATTGCTCAAATAGAAAAGAAGTAAAAGATCATGGAGATACAGGAATTCTTTTGGGAAGTAAATTAAATGATGGAGATAAAGTATTAATAGTTGAAGATGTTACAACAGCAGGAACATCAATTTACGAAACTATGCCTATCTTAAAAAGCCAAGCAGATGTTAATGTTAAAGGTCTTATAATATCAGTAGATAGAATGGAAAGAGGGCAAGGAGAGCAATCAGCTCTAGCAGAAATTAGAGAAAAATTTGGATTTAAAACTTGTGCTATAGTTACAATGGCGGAAGTTATAGAATACTTATACAATAAAGAGATTAACGGAACTATACTTATAACAGACGAAGTTAAAGGTAGAATTGAAGAATATTACGGACAATATGGTGCAAAGTAAAATTATTGCGAAGCACTCGAAATATAAAAATACTTGCAATTTCATGAATTTTTAAGTTTACTGCTAAGCAACTGAAACGGAATATATGCGTTTGCTCCGGTTCCTTGAAGATTTCGCAAAAACATATATTCCATTTCTGATATTTAGCGTAAATTCAAAGTAATGCATATTTAAGCAAGTATTTTTATATTTCTTTGGCTAGCAATACATTTGGTATAACGCATATAAACTTTAGAGTATAAATTAATTGACATTTTTAATTCCTATTTAATATAGGAGGTATTGTAATTTCTTTAAGATACTATTTGTTAAGTATATATTGTAACAGCAGAACAAAGAAATAGAATACATATATGTGGAGCAGGCATTGAAAAATAAGCTGCTGGAATATCTTAATGGTAAGTTGTTCCACTTTCGCTTGTCCTGTGCTTGTCACAGGAGCATGCAGAAGTGGTGCAACTTTCTATTTAGATATTCCCAGAGAAATTTTTCACAGTCCTGAGGAACATATATGTATTCTATTTCGGGTGTTCATTGCTTCACATTAAGTTGTGATCAAATACATTTACAAGGAGGGAAAGATGAATATTTTAATTACTAACGACGATGGAATAAATGCACCAGGAATAATTGCTTTAGCTAAGGAAATTTCTAAGGAGAATAAGGTTATAATTGTTGCACCAAAGGATCAAAAAAGCGCTTCTAGCCATTCAATATCTATTCATAGTCCGATTAAAATCAAAGAAGAATTTATTGAAGGCTTAGATTGCAAGGCTTATAGTGTGGTGGGAACGCCTGCTGATTGTACTCAAGTTGGGTTATCTTTTTTGAAAGAGAATATAGATCTTGTAATATCTGGAATAAATAAGGGACCAAATGTAGGGACTGATATTTTATATTCAGGTACGGTATCGGCAGCAATAGAAGGAACCATATATGGAATTCCATCAATTGCGGTTTCAATGGATGTTGAATATGGGAAAGATGATGAGGATTATTCTAAGGCTGTAAAATGGGCGATAAAAGTTTTAAATATTGCAAAGAAAGAATACTTAAAAAGTGATGTAGTATTAAATCTTAATATTCCAAATTTTAATGAAAGAGATATAAAGGGCATCAAAGTCTGTAAGATTGGAAGGTCCACATATAAAACAGAATATATACTTTTAGAAAGTAATGAAGAAGGTGACTTGTATACAACGAAAGGAACAAGAAATGCTATCAAGGAAGAAGAAAGTGATTTATATTATCTATCTCAAGGATATGTTACATTAACACCGCTTCATTTTGATTTTACTAATTTTGCAATATTAAGTGATGTTACGAAAATATTTGAAAAATAAAGGCTTGTCATATGAATGGCAAGCCTTCTGTATTACTTATTTATAAGTTTATCAATATGAACGGTAGTATAATCATTATCTTTAAGTGCTTTTACTATTTGTTGCAAAGGTGAACGTGCATCATAATTCACGTTAAGTGTGTTTCCATTTAGGTTAAAGTTTATATAATCTATTTCTATAGATGGATGATAATAAAAGCTATTAAGCGTATCAGCATCTCCTTCATTAATAGTATTTACCATACGAGTTGTATCTGTTGATGGATCAGCTATACGACCTAATGGAGTTGGGACAAATAAGTGAGAATCATCTGGCTTATATATGTTCTTTTTTGTATAATCATATGGCTCGTATATGAACTGAAAATATTCACTAATTATTTTCTTTTGTTGCTCAGTATCTCTGTAATGAGGGCTTTCGTAATACGAGATAGGAATGTTTAGAGCACTTGCAGTATCTATACCTTTTTCGATTACTGCTCTAGTCTCAGCCTCTGTACTATTTACGTCTTTAGACATTTCTTCACCAGTTCCACTCGCATCATTGCCAGATTGATGGGTATATCCGTGTAAACCTATTTCTCCGCCTTTATTAAGAGCATAATCTAATACATTTATAAATCCTACATTTACAATGTTATCATTCGTCAACAAATCATTATCAAAATTTGCTGAAGGAACTACAAATCTAGGTATCCATGAAATATGAAATTTTAGTCCTTGGGAAAATAGCAAATTAGCCATTATCTTTATTTTTGTTTGATTCTTATCTACAACATTTGTATAACCGCAACCAAAATCTTCAAAACGTATTAAACCAATTTTATCGCTATATAGTATAGCTGAATCTTCTGGTTCCTTTACATCGTTAGGTATTAAACTTATATTTTTGTTCTGAAAGTCAAATACGGCAAATAAATCAAAAATCTCTTCTATATCTGAAATTGAAATATAATAGCTTCCATTATTGTTAAGTAAGTTACCACGAAGAGTACCCTTTCTAGAATTCTTTTCATAAGTGGTTTCATTTAATAAAATTTTATTACTATCATTGTATATTGATATGGAATTATTAGAAGTATCTAAAGTATAATTAAGTTTACTGCAAATAAAAGTTAGTGGTAAATAATATCTTTGGGCTTTTAGCAGCATTGGAACATTAGTTAGATTTCCTGTATTCAAAATATTTAGGGTTACATCATTTACCTTTGTTACAGGCTTGTCTGAAAATTTAATTTTGGGTGTATATGTACTTTTAAATTTTTCCTCTGGTAACATACTTGAGTATAATGTTTTATTAATAATAGTTAGATTCTTTCTAAAAAAATTAAAATAAGAAAGAACTTGATATAATATAAAGACAGATAGAGCTATTGATAAAAAAGAAAATAAAGATAGTTTAGCATTCCTTTGCATATGTTTTCTCCCCTTTGAATTATGTATAAACAATATTGTAACAAAATTATATCATTATTTTGTGTCAATTATTTTGTACAAATGTTAAATTTATGTTAGAAATTCTAAAAAAAGTTGACAAAGAAAACTTTTTAGTATAGTTTTATAGCCTCATAAGTTTAAACTGTGAAATTCAGAAATGGATTTTAAAAGGTTAAAGAATATTTGAAATTTATAAACGCAAATAATAGCATGTTTAAAACGTTTTCTAATAATACTAATATGTTAATAGAAATTGATTTATACACCTAAAGAAAAAATATAACAGATTTAAGAAATGGTAAAGGTTATGAAATTAACAGTATAGTAATCTAGAGATAAATGAATCAATAACTTGAGTTATTTATCAATAATATTTTTCATAAATTAAAGATACTATCTTAATTAGTGATAAGTGAAAAGTTAAAAGGGAGGATTTTAGAAGTATTATTTTATGAAAAGCCTATGGCTTTTCTTCACTGCCAATAGTTTTATTGACAAAAAGTGAAATTAATTACTAATTGATAAAAGATATCATTGACATGCCTTTGATTAAAGTATACAATAATGGTATGAATTAATTGATTAAAAATTAACAAAGTTTTTAATCAAAAGTATAAAGGAGGAAAACTAATGTTTAAACAATGGGATGGATTTAAAAACGGAACATGGCAAGAGAGTATTGACGTAAGAAACTTTATACAAAAAAATTATAAGTTATATGAAGGAGATTCAACTTTCCTAGAAGATAAAACTGAAAAAACAAGTAAAGTATGGGCGAGAGCTTATGAATTAATAGTAGAAGAAGTTAAAAAAGGAATTATAGATGTAGCAACTGATAGAGTATCAGGAATAGATAACTATGAACCTGGATATATAGATAAAGATAACGAAGTTATAGTTGGGCTTCAAACAGATGCACCACTTAAGAGAATAGTAAATCCATTTGGTGGAATGAGAATGGTTCAAAGCTCTTTAAAAGAATATGGATATGAGTTAGATAAAAATATCGAAGAGTATTTTCCTAAGTATAGAAAGACTCACAACGAAGGTGTATTTGATGCGTATACAAAAGAAATAAGGGCAGCAAGAAGTGCTGGACTATTAACCGGCCTACCAGATGCGTACGGTAGAGGAAGAATAATAGGTGATTATAGAAGAGTAGCTCTTTATGGTATAGATTACTTAATAGAAGAAAAGAAAAAGGATCTTGATAATCTAAATGGTGATATGCTTGATGAATTGGTAAGAAAAAGAGAAGAAGTTTCAATGCAGATCAGAGCTTTAGGCGAAGTAAAATCAATGGCAGCAAAATATGGAATTGATATATCTAAGCCAGCATCAAATGCAAGAGAAGCAGCACAACATTTATACTTTGGTTACTTAGCAGGAATTAAGGAAAACAATGGAGCTGCAACATCATTTGGAAGAACTTCAACTTTCTTAGATATTTATATTGAAAGGGATTTAGAAGCCGGATTAATTACAGAAAAAGAAGCTCAAGAAATAGTTGATCAATTAATCATAAAGTTAAGATTGGTTAGACACTTAAGAACTCCAGAATATAATGAATTATTTGGAGGGGACCCAACTTGGGTAACTGAGTCAATTGGCGGTATAGGTATAAACGGGAAGCCTCTTGTTACTAAGAATTCATTTAGATATCTTCATACATTAATAAATTTAGGAACATCAGCAGAGCCAAACTTAACAGTTTTATGGTCAGATAAACTTCCAGAAAACTTTAAGAAATATTGTGCAGAAATCTCAATAAAGACAGATTCGATTCAATATGAAAATGATGAAGTTATGAGACCAGTTTATGGAGATGATTATGCTATAGCTTGTTGCGTATCAGCTATGAAGGTTGGTAAACAAATGCAGTTCTTTGGAGCTAGAGCAAATATAGCTAAATCACTTTTATATGCTATAAATGGTGGAGTAGATGAATTAAAAGGTATTAAGGTAGTACCAGGAATTGAAAAACTTACAGACGAAGAGATTCTTGATTTTAATAAAGTAAAAGCAAATTACTTTAAAGTATTAGAATATGTAGCAAAAGTTTATGTAGATACAATGAACATAATTCACTTTATGCATGATAAATACGCTTATGAGGCAAGTCAAATGGCTCTTCATGATACAGCAGTGGAAAGATTAATGGCATTTGGTATTGCAGGCCTTTCAGTAGCTATAGATTCATTATCAGCTATAAAATATGCAAAAGTTAAACCAATTAGAAATGAAGAAGGTATAACTGTAGATTTTGAAGTTGAAGGAGATTTTCCTAAATACGGAAATGATGATGACAGAGCAGATGATTTGGGTGTAGAATTAGTAACTAAATTCTCAAATGAGCTTAAGAAACATCCACTATACAGAAATGCAAAACATACATTATCAGCGCTAACAATAACATCAAATGTAATGTATGGTAAAAAGACAGGAACAACACCGGATGGAAGAAAGAAAGGTGAACCTTTAGCGCCAGGAGCAAATCCAATGCATGGAAGAGATATTAATGGAGCATTAGCATCACTTAACTCAGTAGCTAAAATACCATATAATGAAATTTGCCAAGACGGTGTATCTAATACATTCTCAATCGTTCCAGATGCACTTGGAAAAAATGAAGATCAAAAGATTAATAACCTAGTTGCAATATTAGATGGATATTTCACTCAAGGAGCTCATCATCTAAATGTTAATGTTCTTAACAGACAAACATTAATAGATGCAATGGAAAATCCAGATAAGTATCCAACACTTACAATAAGAGTTTCAGGATATGCTGTTAACTTTAGCAGATTATCAAAAGAACAACAATTAGAAGTTATAAGCAGAACATTCCATGAGAGCATCTAATGAGAAGTACGGTAATGTATATTAGTTAAGGATTACTATAAAATAAGTTTTTGGAAGAAGGGGAAGGTGAACTTTCCCTTCTTTTGCCTTATGATGAAGAAACAATAGAGTTAGATAATATTAAGGGATGATATGGTGTACCATATACAATTCTCTTAAATATTAATAAGCTTATTTAAGGGAATAATAAATTAATATATATTCTAAAAGTGTTAATTCAATAAGCGTTCTCTTAAAGTACTAAATAATATCCCAAAATAATTTTATAGAGGATGAATTATATTATTTAGAACTTATGTATATTAATTTGAAGTATAATAAAGTATAGGGGGTGTAACAAATGGTAAAAGGTAATGTTCATTCAATAGAGAGCATGGGTCTTGTGGACGGACCAGGAATTAGAGTGGTAGTATTTTTGCAAGGTTGTGCGTTAAGATGTAAGTATTGTCATAATCCTGATACTTGGGCTGCTAATGGTGGAGAGGAATATACTCCAGAGCAGTTAGTTAAGAAGATTGAAAGATTTAAAACTTACTTTGCAAGTAGTGGTGGAGGAGTCACATTTTCAGGTGGAGAGCCTTTAAGGCAGCCAGAATTTTTACTAGAAACTCTTAAATTATGTAAAAGTAAAGGAATTAATACCTGTATAGATACAGCAGGTTATGGATTTGGTGATTATGATGAAATATTAAAATATACAGATTTAGTTTTATTTGATATAAAACATTTTACACCAGAGGGATACAAAAATGTAACACTAATGAATATAGATGAATCTTTAAAATTCTTGGAGGCGATGAAGAGAAATAATACAAAGATGTGGATAAGGCATGTTGTGGTTCCAGGGTTAACAGATGATGTAGAACATTTAAAGGAGCTTAAAAAATACATCGATGAGATACCTAATGTTGAAAAAGTAGAATTACTTCCATATCATTTATTAGGTACAAATAAGTATGAAGGACTAGGGATTAAATATCCTCTTGAAAATGTAAAAGCCATGGATAAGGAATTAATTAAAAAATATCAAAAAGAGATATTTGGAGATTATTCTTATGACAAATAAGATGATTGAATGGGGATTTTAAATTTAGTATCAAAATTAACTTAATGCATTATCAAATAAAATAATAGGTTCAAAATTCTATGATTATTTTTCATTAGGTAAAGAAGCAAATTGGGCTTATAGCTAGTCTATTAGTGTAATCTGCTGATAGAAGCATAATGGAAAATAAGTTTTGCAGATGGATGCGTTATTTCTTGATTATACTTAACAATAATAAGTGTAAAATTATTCTTGTTGACAAACCAAATGGTTTAGTATTATTCTTATATTAGATATTAGTCATATGACTGACGGAAGTGGAGTTACCACATGAAGTATGACTAGGCGTATTATCTTATATGCCACAAAAAGCCGACCGTCTGGGCAAAAAAGCCTGGATTGTGTCGGCTTTTTTATATGGAAAAAATTATATAATTGAATTTATTTTAGGGAGGAAAAAATATGTTTAAACAATGGGAAGGATTCAAAAACGGAACATGGCAAGAGGGTATTGATGTAAGAAACTTTATACAGAAAAATTATAAGTTATACGAGGGAGATGGAAGTTTCTTAGAAGAGAAAACAGAAAGGACAAGCAAAGTTTGGGACAAAGCTTATGCCTTAATAGTTGAGGAAGTAAAAAAGGGAATAATTGATGTTGCTACAGATAGAGTATCAGGGATAGATAACTATGAACCTGGGTATATAGATAGAGATAACGAAGTTATAGTTGGGCTTCAAACAGATGCACCACTTAAGAGAATAGTAAATCCATTTGGTGGAATGAGAATGGTTCAAAGTTCATTAAAGGAATATGGATATGAACTTGATCCAGAAATTAATAATCATTTTTCAAAATATAGAAAGACTCACAATGAAGGTGTTTTTGATGCGTATACAAAAGAAATAAGAGCAGCAAGAAGTGCTGGATTATTAACTGGACTGCCAGATGCGTACGGTAGAGGAAGAATAATAGGTGATTATAGAAGAGTAGCTCTTTATGGTATAGATTACTTAATAGAAGAAAAGAAAAAGGATCTTGATAATCTAAATGGTGATATGCTTGATGAATTGGTAAGAAAAAGAGAAGAAGTTTCAATGCAGATAAGAGCTTTAGGCGAAGTAAAATCAATGGCAGCAAAATATGGAATTGATATATCTAAGCCAGCATCAAATGCAAGAGAAGCAGCACAACATTTATACTTTGGATACTTAGCAGGAATTAAAGAAAATAATGGAGCTGCAACATCCTTTGGAAGAACTTCAACATTCTTAGATATATACATTGAAAGAGATTTGGAAGCTGGGTTAATCTCAGAAAAAGAAGCTCAAGAAATAGTTGACCAATTAATTATAAAGTTAAGATTAGTTAGACATTTAAGAACTCCAGAATATAATGAATTATTCGGGGGAGATCCAACTTGGGTAACTGAGTCAATAGGTGGAGTTGGTATAAACGGGAAGCCTCTTGTTGCTAAGAATTCATTTAGATATCTTCATACATTAATAAATCTAGGAACATCAGCAGAACCAAACTTAACAGTTTTATGGTCAGATAAACTTCCAGAAAACTTTAAAAAGTATTGTGCGGAAATCTCAATAAAGACAGATTCGATTCAATATGAAAATGATGAAGTTATGAGGCCAATATATGGAGATGATTATGCTATAGCTTGTTGTGTATCAGCTATGAAGGTTGGTAAACAAATGCAATTCTTTGGAGCTAGAGCCAATATAGCTAAATCACTTTTATATGCTATAAATGGTGGAGTAGATGAATTAAAAGGTATAAAAGTAGTACCAGGAATTGAAAAACTTACAGATGAAGAAATTCTTGATTTTGATAAAGTAAAGGCAAATTACTTCAAAGTATTGGAATATGTAGCAAAAGTTTATGTAGATACAATGAACATAATTCACTTTATGCATGATAAATACGCTTATGAGGCAAGTCAAATGGCTCTTCATGATACAGCAGTAGAAAGATTAATGGCATTTGGTATTGCAGGTCTATCAGTAGCTATAGATTCATTATCAGCTATAAAATATGCAAAAGTTAAGCCTATTAGAAATGAAGAAGGGATAGCTGTAGATTTTGAAGTTGAAGGAGATTTCCCTAAATACGGGAATGATGATGACAGAGCAGATGATCTAGGCGTAGAATTAGTAACTAAATTCTCTGGAGAGCTTAAAAAGCATCCTCTATACAGAAATGCAAAACATACATTATCAGCGCTAACAATCACATCAAATGTAATGTATGGTAAGAAGACTGGAACAACACCAGATGGAAGAAAGAAAGGTGAACCTTTAGCGCCAGGAGCAAATCCAATGCACGGTAGAGATATAAATGGAGCGTTGGCATCACTTAACTCAGTAGCTAAAATACCATACAATGAAATTTGTCAGGATGGTGTATCTAATACATTCTCAATCGTGCCAGATGCACTTGGAAAAAATGAAGATCAAAAGATTAATAATTTAGTTGCAATTTTGGATGGATATTTTACTCAAGGAGCTCATCACTTAAATGTTAATGTTCTTAACAGACAAACATTAATAGATGCGATGGAAAATCCAGATAAGTATCCAACACTTACAATAAGGGTATCAGGATATGCTGTTAACTTTAGCAGATTATCAAAAGAACAACAATTAGAAGTTATAAGCAGAACATTCCATGAAAGTATTTAATCAAATTAAAATAGAGAAGGGATAAGCAAAAATCCCTTCTCTATTTTAATTTGTAATAATTATATTTAGGCTTTGTCTTAGTAAAATTATAGATGAATTTCAATGAACTAAAATTTTAAGAAGATTTTAATGGTTTCAAGTTAATAAATTAATTGTGGATATAAAAAGACTATAGGACATAATATACCAGTCCATATAGTCTTTTTGATCTCGTATGAAAATATTAATTTAAATTATCTTTAAGTATACTAATTTTTACGAGATGAGTTAAATATAATTTTTATAATGTGTTATTCTAGTACAGAAAAATTATCTTTGTTAAAAGCGCAAATGGGGCATACCCAATAGTCAGGCAAATCATTAAAATCTACATGTGGAGCAATTCCACCATCAGGATCTCCAAGTTCTGGATCATAAATATATCCGCATACTTCACAAACATATTTTTTCATCTTATCACCTCATTTATAGTTTAAACAAGACAAGAATAAATTTTAAAACTGTTTAAATCCTAAAATTTTAGATACCATAAAGAATACATATAGTAAAAGCCCCGAGTTATAGTATATTATATGATATTTTTATTGAGGTGTTAATTAATAAAAATTATATTTTATTTTACTCCATTAGAGTTCTTAGCTAGAATATTTGAAAAATACCCCTTTGGAAAGTACCCTTTCTTTAATCCTTCGATAACAGTTAAATATGTTGCAGCTGTATCAAATCTAGCATCATGATAATTTCCACTACCTTCAAATAATTTTTCAGATGTCTCAACAATTTGTTCATTTGATATGTTTAACCAATCTATTACTTCAGATAATTTTGGATTTTTGATTTCTCCATTGGCCTTTGGAATCTTACATATATCTCTATAGTAAGCCATAGTGCAGAAAACATTTTTTGGGTAAAAATCTTCTCCTAAAGAGAACAATTCATGTTTTAAAAATCTAACATCAAAATTAACATTATGACCGATTAGAAAATCAGCAGTCATAAAATCATCAAGAAATTCAGGTACTAAATCCTCAAAATATTGTCCATCAGATAATTCATAAAGCTTCTCTAAAGAAAAACCATGAATTTCTTGGGCAGAAGGGTCCATCTCATCGACTGTAAAAAAGAAGTTTTTACCAGTAGTTATCTGAGGTTTTGTACTAGCATCAACAGTTATGTAACTTAACTGACATATGCTGCCGGGTTTTATACTAGTGGTTTCTGTATCAAAAAATAATAATTTCATTAAAGTGTACCTCCATCTTCTGCGTAAAACATTTAAAAACAATTACGTCTATATGCTTACTAATAAATTCATTATTAAGTTGCTAAATTTAATTATATAGTATTTACGAAAAAATTCAAATAAGGTATAATCAGATAAGAATGATTATTAATTAATAAAATTGTTAGATAATAATTTAAGATGAAACTTGTTATGAGCAAATAATAAATTTGTTATCTGGAAAGAATAGAATTAATATTGGATTAATTAGGAGGAATATATAATGGTAGAAAGAAAACGTAAAATATCTGTGATTGGTGCAGGTTTTGTAGGTGCAACAACAGCATATGCATTAATGAATAGTGGAGTAGCTACAGAAATATGTTTATTTGATATAAATATGGATAAAGCAATGGGAGAAGTTATGGATTTAGTTCATGGTACTTCTTTTGTAAAGCCTGTTAGTATTTATGCAGGAAGTATTGAAGAAACTAGAGATTCAGATATAGTTATAATTACAGCTGGTGCAGCTCAAAAAGAAGGGGAAACTAGACTAGATCTTATTGAAAAAAATTACAATATATTTAAGAGCTTTGTTCCACAACTAGCAGCAGCAAGCCCAGATGCTATTTTGTTAGTAGTATCAAATCCATGTGATGTGCTTGCATATATAACTTATAAGTTATCTGGATTCCCTAAGGAAAGAGTAATAGCATCAGGAACTGTATTAGATACGTCAAGATTAAAATACGTTATTGGTAAATACTTTAATGTAAATAATAATAATATCCATGCATATGTTTTAGGAGAACATGGTGACAGCGAAGTTGTTAGCTGGAGTACTGCAAGCATAGCTGGAGAAACTTTTGAAGAATATGCTAAAAAGTTCAATTTAGAGTGGGATGATGATGTAAAATCAGTAATAGAAAGCGATGTTAAAAATGCAGCTTATGAAATAATAAGTAGGAAAAATGCGACTTATTTTGCTGTAGCATTAGCAGTAAATACAATAGTAGAAGCTATATTAAGAGACGAAAATACTATTTTAACTGTATCATGTTTGATGCAGGGAGAGTATGGAATAGAAGATGTTTACTTAGCGGTGCCAACAATTTTAAATAGTAAGGGTGTTGTAAGAATTGTAAACCCTGTTCTAAATGATGAAGAATTGAAAAAATTAAAAGAATCAGCAAGTGTTCTAAAAGGGCATATTGAAAAAGTTGTGAATAAATAACTAGAATTAACTAAATGTATTTTGTACTAAGCGAAATATAAAAATACTTGCAGTATGAGTAGGTTCTAAGTTTACTGCTAAACTCTCGAAAGGGAATATATGCGTTTGTTCTGGATCTCTGAAGATTTTATCGGGTGATTCTAAGAACAGAAGTTGTGCCCAAAATGCTAGCCTCAAAAGCAAGTTTTGAACTAGCATATTTGGAACAACTTCTAATCTAAGAATCACAGCCAGCAAGATCTTCTAATGAACACTGCACAAAAGCATATATTCTCTTTCTTTATTTTGTAGTAAATCTAAATTAAATTCATATTTATACAAGTATTTTTATATTCCTGCATTTAGCAATATCCCATCTAATAATTGACTTAAATATTTAAGAGTCTATATTGATTTCTAAGTATTTCGCACATATGTTTAAAAAAGCAGCTGGTAAAAAATATCCGGCTCCACTTTTTTTTCTGTGACTTTTTTATAACTATCATCATAAATTTAGAATATTTGAAATACTAAAAATGATAGCAAAACAAAGAAAGAGAATACATATATGTGAAGCAGGCATTGAAAAATAAGCTGCTTATATCTTAATGGGAAGTTGTTCCATTTTTGCTTGTCCTGCGCTTGTCGCAGGAGCATGAAGAAATGGTGCAACTTTCTATTTAGATATATCCAGTGAAATTTTTCTAGTCATGTGGAATATATATGTATTCTCTTTCGGTTGTTTATCTAATCACTTTGAGTGTTTCCCAATACTGTTTTTTAGTTCATTCCATTAAAACTAATCTCTCCAGTAATTACAGCTTTTTCATTTCCATTGCTATCTATGACCATAAGGTCCCCGTTATCAGAGACAGAAACACAGGTAACAATTTCTTCATTATTATATGTAATTAATTTTGCCTTTCGCCCTAAAATATTGGAATGATCTCGGCAGATTGAGATTGTCTCGGAAAGATCTAATTTATTTATGAAGTTATTATATAATACTTCGAAATTATTTAAGAAAGCTGAGAGGATCTCACTTCTTTTGAAATCTTTATCATATTCAATCTTTAGTGAAGTAGCAATTGGTTTTATACTGTCATCAAAGTCACTTTCATCTATATTAATATTCATCCCTACGCCCAAAACTAAATAATGAACACTATCCATGTCACATTTCATTTCAGCTAGGATCCCACAAAACTTTTTGTCATTTAAAAGTATATCATTAGGCCATTTAATAGTTGAATTAATATCTAAATTACTTAGTGTTTTATAGACAGAAGCAGCAGCAATTTGAGTTATTTTAGGAGCTTCCGTTGGAGGAAGGTTAGGCATTAATATTAATGAAAACCAAAGACCGCCACTTGGGGAAACCCATTTTCTGTTAAATCGACCACTTCCCAAAGTTTGTTTTTCTGCAATTACTATAGTGCCATGGTCAATGTCTTTTTGCGCAAGCTCTTTTGCTTTAATATTTGTAGAATCTATTTCATCAAAGTAAACTATGTTTTTTCCAATAGCAGATGTTTTTAATAGAGGTAAAACTTCATTTTTATTTAATAAGTCGGGAGAATTAAGTAATTTGTACCCCTTATTAGAAATTCCTTCTATTATATAGCCTTTTAATTTTAAGTTTTTTATATGTTTCCATATAGCAGTTCGTGAAACATTTAAAGTAGAACTTAGGTATTCGCCAGAAACATAATCTTGAGATTTTTTTAATTCATTTAAAATTTTATCTTCCATTTATATATACCTCCTAAGACTCATTATAACATAATGTGAGTATTTAAAAGCAAAATCCAAGTACCAAATAGAATAAAATGCTGGAAAAATGAAATTATTGTAATCTAATTGAAAATATTATATAATTAGGTCTGGTGTGATTTTTATAAATGCAACTAAAATGCATTTTTAGAGAGGATAATAAAATGGATATAAATAGAAAAAATAAGAATATAAATAAGAAATCTAAGGTGAAAAAAAGCAAGAAAAAAGTAAATAAGATTTCATTTAAGACATTAGCTATATTTTTTGCATTTGAATTGTTTTTTACTGGATGTACATTCCCATTTTTACTTTTATATGGGCCATTTGATAATGCGAAAAGCCAATATGTTGGAGCAGCAATGACTTCAATGAGTCATCAATATCTGGCAACATGGTTTTTATCAGATAAAAAAATAGCAGAAATTATGGGAGAAAACTCAACTGAAGAAACTAGTGAAACTACCAATATATCTGATATTAAAGTTCCAAAGGTTAAAGACGATACTATAGAACTTCATGATATAGAAAATTCTAAGTATAATGGTTATTATTTGGTGGTAAAAGATCCAACAAGAGTTAAAATTGGAGTAAGTTCTAAATTGGGAGTTGAAGGTGAAACTACATCAACAATTGCTGAAAACAATGATGCTATAGCGGCTATTAATGGTGGAGCATTTACAGATCAATCATCTGCTGCTCAGTGGACAGGAAATGGTGGGTTGGCATCAGGAATTGTAATGACTGGTGGGGAAGTGAGAGTTAATGATGTAGGAGATAACCCAACAACAACTTTTGGGATAGATAAAAATGGAGTAATGGTTGTAGGTGACTATACAGTAGCTAAGCTTAAAGAACTTGGAATTCAAGAAGCTTTAAGTTTTGGTCCGGCATTGATAATTAATGGAAATATGGTAAAGATAAACGGTGATGGAGGATTTGGGACAGCCCCTAAAACTGCTATAGGACAAATGAAGGATGGCTCAATAATTCTTCTAGTTATAGATGGTAGAGAAATTGGAAGTATAGGAGCAACATTAAAGGAATTGCAAGAGATTATGCATCAGCTAGGTGCATGGAATGCAATGAACTTGGATGGTGGAAAATCAACAACATTGTATTACTATGGAGAAGTTAGAAATAAACCATCAAATAGTATGGGAGAAAGATCTATTCCAACAGCAGTTATTGTTAAATAAACAGAAGGTGAGGTAGAATTATGAAGATGTTTAAGAAGATAACTGCTTGGGCATTGTTATCTATACTATTACAAATTTCTGGCTTATACATTTTAGAAAATTTTATTTTTAAGCATACGTCAGAATTTAAAAGTAATAAAATAGAAGTTCAAAAAAAAGATATTACAAAAGATATTAAGGCTAGTATTCCAAGTAAAGCTAAGGATGTTAGCATATCATATGATGGTAAGTATTTAACGTATAAGTTAGATGAAGAGTTATATTTGGAGGACACTGCTACAGGTACCAGCAATAAGGTCACAACAGAAAGCAAAGGAACTATTATGTACTGTGATTGGCTTCAAGAAAGAGACATATTAGTAATAGCTGAGAAAGCCAAAAAAGAAGGAGAATCTAAAGTTCAAATTGTAACCTATAATGTAAAAAATTCAACAGAGTCTTTAGTTAAAGAAATATGCTCAGCTGAAGATGACATGGAAGTTAGTAAGATAAGTGCATCTATATTTACGAACGTGTACTATGTAGATATTTATAAAGGTGGATTAAAGAGTATAGTTTATAGAATTGACATAAATAATGATATGAGTAAAGTGTCACTTAAGACTAATGTATTAGGAAATATGCAAGTAGTTCCACATAACGATAGATTAGTATATGAAGATAAGTTGAATAGTAAATTTTTTGTTACGAGCCCTAATAAGCAATTGGTGTTTAATGGTAATAAGAATCTGACACTTCTTGGAATTGATAGAAATGATGTGATTTATGTTGGGGAGCTTAATGGTGATAAAATTACCAATATCACTTATGGAAAAGTTGATGAGGATACAGCAAATTGGAAAAAGGTAACACTTGATTCGGTTGTAAATGTTAATGACTTGTATTTTAGCAATAAGAGTGAAATACTAGTTAATGATAATCTTAAAGGTAGTGTCAAGAATTTAAGTACAGGAAAAGAAGTTGAATATGAAGGGAAACTTGTTCAAATTAAAGAAGATTTTATAGCTACGGAAGATAATAGTGGAAAATTGGTTTATAAAAGTTTAAATGATAATAAATAAAGTTGGTAAGTAAAGAGTGTTTAATTGAATTTAAATTAAACACTCTTTATTAAATTAGATCTTATAATATATATGTTGCAACTGAGCTTCTAACTTTTATATTAGTTAGGTATTTGGTTTACTAAAATTTAAAATGCAAGTTTATTAGTAAAATGTGCATAGAATAAGGTTGTAATCTAAACGAATAAGTGCACTTACATTGTTGAGATTAATCTTTTATGATATAATGTTGGAAATAAATAGTAAGCAGTGATTTTAACGTTTTATGTAAATACTTACGACAGTTATAATAAAGTTAATGAAAATAAAAAATATATATGCCTAAAAAGTTTAATTTATAAAAGTTTGTCTTAAACTATTATGGAATAAAAACTGAATAATCTTGTAAGAACAGAATTATATTATTTAGTTGCAATATATAAGTTACTTTAATGGAATTTGTTCTAAGTATGATATAATATAAAACATACATATCGAAAGAGGAGGAAAACATGAATTCAATACTTAATATGATTTTAATGATTCCGGGAATGCTTATTGCATTTACATTTCATGAATATGCTCATGCATTAGTAGCTGATAAGTTAGGGGATAAGACACCGAGATTTCAAGGAAGATTAACATTAAACCCAATTGCTCATATTGATCCTGTAGGGTTTGTAGCGGTACTTATCTTTAGTTTTGGTTGGGCAAAGCCAGTACAGACTAATCCGTCAGCTTATAAAAATTATTATAAAGATGATTTAAAGGTAAGCTTAGCCGGGCCGATTGCAAATTTTATAGTTGCTATAGTAGCTGCATTGGTGTTGGGGATTTATGTAAGGTTTGTATACGGATTTCTGCCAATGGCATTAGCCGGTGTACTATATTCAATGATATATTTAATAATTGTAATTAATATAAACATAGGATTATTTAATTTGATACCAATACCAGGATTAGATGGATTCAGTCTTTTAAGAGATTTGAAGCCCAATACGTTCTATAGATTTGAAGAAAAGTTTTATCAATATCAAATGCTAATAATGCTAGCATTAATATTTGTTGGGGGAAGAATAATACATATTCCAGCAGAAATAATAAAAAATGCATTACTAAAGATTTTTCTATAATATGAAATCCCCTGTAATATAATAGTATATTCAGGGGATATTGAAATTTAAGTTGACAAAATTTAAGATAATTTGTATAATATATTATCATTAATATTGAAAATTCTAAGAAGAGGAAAGTAGTTTAATTGATTCCTTAAGCGAGTGGGGAGACGGTGTAAGCCCTATGGATAGATTATAATGAAGAGAGCCTTGGAGAAATCACCTGAAATAAGTGGTTAAAAAGATAATAATTTAATATAGCTGATATGATATATAAGTTATTATTTTTAAACCTTTAGTAGGGCTGGTCGCAAAAAAACTTGCGTTAAAAGTTAAGGGGTATTTTATTTATATAAAATACAATTAGAGTGGTACCGCGGATAGTTCGTCTCTTTGTTTAAGAGATGGGCTTTTTTTGTTCGTATTATAACATATTTGTGATAAATTATATAAATACATTTATTGCAAAAAGTTAAAAATAATAATTAGTATTAAAGTTAAATGATTAGCTATAAGTCTTACAGGTTAGTAGCTCCTGTTGAATTTAAGATAATACTATTTAGCCAAAATCAAGGAGGATGTTATGGATTATAAAAGTAAAGTTGCAGAACTAATAAAAGAACATGTGGAATTAGAAATTGAAACTATTGAAAAATTAATTGAAATACCGCCAAAGCCAGAAATGGGGGATTATGCATTTCCATGTTTTCAGCTATCAAAGGTTATGAGAAAAGCACCTAATATGATAGCAGAAGAATTAAAAAAAAATATGTCTACTGAAGGATTTGAAAGAATTGAAAATTTAGGACCATATGTTAACTTCTTCGTTGATAAAGGAGTATTTGCAGAAAATACAATCAAAAAGGTTTTAGAAGATGGAGAAAATTATGGAGCGTCAAATATAGGAGAAGGGAAAACAGTCTGTGTTGAATACTCTTCACCTAATATAGCAAAACCTTTCCATGTTGGTCACTTATTCACTACAGCTATAGGTAATTCTTTATACAAGATGTTTAAAAAGGAAGGATATAATACTGTAGGATTGAATCACTTAGGAGATTGGGGAACTCAATTTGGTAAGCTTATAAGTGCATATGATAGATGGGTAGATGAAGAAGCATTAGAAAAGGCTCCGATTGATGAATTACTTAGAATATATGTTAAATTCCACGAGGAAGCTGAAAAAGATCCTTCATTAGAAGATGAAGCAAGAGCAAACTTTAAAGCATTAGAAACTGGTGATGAAAAAGCAACAGCTCTTTGGACTAGATTTAGAGAATTAAGTTTAAAAGAATTTGAAAGAGTTTATAACATTTTAGGAGTTAAATTTGACTCACTAGCTGGAGAAGCATTTTATAATGATAAAATGGATGTTGTTGTTGATGAGTTAAAAGAAAAAGGACTTCTTGTAGAAAGTAATGGAGCTCAAGTTGTAATGCTTGAAGAATATAATATGCCACCTTGTATAGTATTAAAAGGTGATGGTGCATCAATATATGCTACAAGAGATTTAGCAGCTGCTATGTATAGAAAGAAAACTTATGATTTTCATAAATGTGTTTATGTAGTTGGAACTCCTCAAGCACTTCACTTCAAACAAGTATTTAAAGTGTTAGAACTTGCAGGACATGAGTGGGCTAAGGATTGCGTTCATGTAGGTTTTGGATTAGTTAAGTTCGCAGATAGAAAACTTTCAACTAGAAATGGTTCAATTGTTTTACTAGATGATTTATTACGTGAAGCCGTTGAAAAAACTATGGAAGTTATTAATGAGAAAAATCCTGAACTTGAAAATAAAGAAGAAGTAGCAAAGAAGATTGGTGTTGGAGCAGTAATCTTTACGTATCTTAAAAATTCAAGGGAAAAAGATATTGTCTTTGATTGGAAAGAAATATTATCATTTGATGGAGAAACTGGTCCATATGTTCAATATTCATATGCAAGAGGAAATAGTATATTGAACAGAGGTAAAGAATGCATTGGAACTGTTGACTATAGTAAATTATCTTCAAAAGAAGAATTTGAGTTAGTTAAGAGTATAGCTAACTTTAATAGCGTAATAACTTTAGCGTTAGATAAGTTAGAGCCTTCAATATTAACAAGATACGTAATTGAAGTTGCAAAAGGATTTAATAAATTCTATAATGCACATTCAGTATTGAACTTAGAAGATGAGGATTTAAAAGCTACAAGATTAAACTTAGTTAAAGCAAGTTTACAAGTAATAAAAAATGGATTAGAGTTACTTGGAATAGATGTAGTAGAAAAAATGTAGTTAATTAATATTAAATTTATTATAATTTCTTTAAATAGAGGGATGTCTTATGTAACAACCCTCTATTTTCATTACTTATAAAACTACCTAAATCTAATTATCCTATGATTTCTAGATAATTTTAGGTGAGTTTAAGCTTTTATGATATATACATGTTGCAATTTACAAAGTATACTTCACACTTCACAGTTTACAATTACAGCTAAAATTCTTGTAATATTTTTAGAATTTGATGAAGAATTATTTTTGCAATATATATATTTAAATAGAATATTTTTGTGAATAAAAATGTTTTATTTTATTACCTGTTGTAAGAGATGAATATTTATAAAAGTAGAGGGGGTGCATATAGGAGCATCCTATGATATTTTTTGACTCGTTAATTTCTTTTATATGCCTTAAAAAAGTGATATATGGTATAATTGAAAAAAGCATGGAAAGGATGTGGGATTAATTGTTCATAAATAGAAATATTAAGTATAGGGATATATTAATATTTGCTTTAATAGGTGTAATTGGATACAAACTTATAGATAATTATAATTTTTTCTTTGATATAGGCAGAAAAGTTTTATCTATTATGTCACCTTTTATATATGCTATTATTTGTGCTTATATATTAAATCCAGTAGTAAGTTTTCTTGAGAATAATTTTAAAACTAAAAGAGCAATATCAATATTGATTACATATTTTATAATTATAGCTTTAATTATTATAATATTATTTTTTACGATACCAAGTATAGTAGACAGTATAGTAAATATAACTAAAGAAATGCCGGCCTATGTGGAAATTATACAAAAGTGGATCAATACTCTTCTTCAAAATGAAAGAATAAAGACACTGATTGTACAAGCAGGACTTTTAAATAAGCTACAAGAAATGTCAAGCCAGATAGGAAGCGTAACAATAGGGCTACTACAAAATTTTATTATGTACTTATTATCATTTACATCAAATTTAGTAAGTGTGATTTTTGGTTTTTTAATTTCAATTTATGTGTTAGTGGATAAAGAAAAGTTGTTAAAGCGTGCTAGAACCATAACATATATGATTTTTAATGAAGAAAAGGGGAATAAGTTAATTACATTTATTAGAACCTATAATAAAATGATAGGAGTTTATATAGGTATAAAGGCAATTGATTCTGCAATAATAGGTCTTATATCACTTATAGGTCTATTAATTGTTGGGGAACCATATGCACCACTAATAGCGCTGATAGAAGGGATTACTAATATGATTCCTTATTTTGGACCACTCATTGGTGAAGTAGTCGGTGCGGGAGTTGCAATCTTTGTTTCACCTATGAAGGCTTTTATGGTATTTATACTTTTACTTTGTATTCATCTTTTTGATGCTTGGTACCTTGATCCAAAGCTTATAGGAAAAAAGGTTGGAGTTAGTCCATTAGGGATAATATTGGGAGTTGCAATAGGCGGTGGTTTTTGGGGACCTTTTGGAATGCTTCTTGGGTCGCCTACAATGGCAACTATAAAAATATATTATGAGAAGACAGTGGAGGAGTTTAAAAAAAGGAATCCAGGATTAGTTAAGAAAGAAAGTCTTGGAGAAATTGATTTATAAAGAATTATAAAGAATTTAGGAGAAGTTTTATGAAGGAATTTATTGATTTATTAAATGAACGTCAAAGTTGCAGAAAGTATTTAAATAAACCCGTTGAAAAAGAAAAGTTAGTAAAATGTATTGAGGCTGCAAGATTAGCTCCATCAGCATGTAACAGCCAACCATGGCATTTTGTAGTAGTGAATAATAAAGAGCTAGTGCCTAAGGTTTCAGAATGCTTACAGGATGCAGTTATGAATAAATTTACTACAGAATGTCCAGCTTTTATAATAGTAGTGGAGGAAAGTGGAAATTTAACTTCACGTGCTGGAGCATTAATTAAACAGCAGGATTATAGATCTGTTGATATTGGAATTGCAACTGAGCATATATGTTTAGCAGCAACAGAACAAAATTTAGGTACTTGTATTTTAGGTTGGTTTAATGAAAAAGAACTAAAAAAACTTTTAAATATAAATAAATTAAAGAGAATTAGACTAGTGGTGGCTGTTGGATATCCAGAAAATGATAATATAAGAAAAAAAGTGCGAAAGAATATAGATGAAATTCTAACTTTTATAGAATAGTCATGGATAAATTTTAACGACACTATCAATAATAAATATATTTGGTAGTGTTTTTACTTATACAATTTATAATATATATTGCAAAAATAATTCTTTATCATAATTCTAGAAATATTGCAAGAATTTCAGTCGTGATTGTGAATCGTGAAATGTGCATTGTGAATTGCAACATATATATTTAAATTAATCAGATAGATTTTATAAGCTTTTCTGAAATGAAAAAATAAAGTATAATAAATAAGTATAAAAGGATGTGAGTTAATGGCAAATATAGGTGCGTTTTTTGATTTAGATGGAACTTTATACAGAGAAGGACTAATAACAGAAGTATTTAAAAAGATGGTTAAATATGAAATTATAGGTTCAGAAAGATGGTATAATGATTTAAGGCCTTACTTTATGAAGTGGGATAAGAGGCAAGGCGATTATGATCAATATCTGTTGAAAATGATTGATATATATATTGAGTCAATTAAAGGATTACAGAAGTATCAAATGGAATATATAGCTAAGAAAGTTGTAGAACAAAAGGGCGATAGAGTATATACTTTTACGAGGGACAGAATAAAGTGGCATCAAGCTAATAATCATACTCTAATTATAATATCTGGATCGCCTTCAGAACTTGTTGGAGAGATGGCCAAGAAATATGGCTTTACAGATTATATAGGTGCAAAATATATTATAGATGATAAAAATGTATATACAGGGCAAGTTACACCAATGTGGGATAGTAAAAGTAAATCGAAGGCGATAAATGAATTTGTTAAAAAGTATGATATAGATTTAAACGATAGTTATGCATATGGAGATACAGCAGGCGATTATACTATGTTTAAAAATGTAAAACATCCTTATTGTATGAATCCAACTAAGGAACTTTTGCAAAAAGTATTGAAAGATCGAGAATTAATAAAAAGAGTGAATGTTGTTGTTGAAAGAAAGGATGTAATATACAATTTGGACATTGAGGATATACAATTCTTATAGAAAAGAGTGATACTGTGATTATTCGTGAAAATAAGGTGAAGGTTGAAGAATATAGTGAAGAATTTATGATGAAGTCTCAAGATAAAGAATATACACCAGAAGAAATTATCTTCTTTGATTTAGAGCATTATGTATATAAGAAGCCTAAGTGTATTGGAGTATTTGGGGCATGTGAGTATGATAAGAAAAATAATAATATTCTAGTAACCCAATATATGATTGAAGATAGAGATGAGGCGACACATATACTGTATCTCGCTAAAGAATATTTTATAAAGATGAAACAAAAAGGAAAAAAGGCCATTATCACTTTTTCAGGGAATAATGATTTTTCAGTTATTAATTATCTTTTCAAAGAAAATAATATATATTATAATTTTAGTGAAGAATTTGATTCGATTGATATCCAAAAGGAATATGAAAAGAATAAAAAATTGTCTATTGGGCTTAAAAAGTTAGAAAAAGTTTTTGATATTGTAAGAGAGGGAGAGGTAATCAGCGGATCTAATTTAGCTAAAACTTTTCACAAAGTTATGAAGGATAAAAGCTATTTCAAAAGAATGCCAGAAGAGAAAATTGAAAAAATTCTTCTTTATAATGAGCAGGATGTTATAAATTTATATTATATATATGTAAACTGGAAAAAATATATTTATGAAGATATTGAAGATATTATCGAAGAAGCTATCGCTGAAGATGAAGTTGAAGATTTAGAAAATTTAGAAGAAGAATATGATATTCAAGAAAATTCATTGAATAATAATTCTAATTAATGACTGCAAAATAAATAAAATAGAAATAAATAATTTAGAAATAATTAAATTTTATTTCTGATTTTTAAATGACTCCAAGTTTTTGGGGTCTATTTTAATGCTTTAAGAATAGCTAGGATGCTTTTAATATAATGAAGCATCCTTTTTATGTTGAGTTATTTTTTTGATATGTTAGAGCCGTCTGAGCAAATGACGATGGTTCCATCTTTATCTGTTCTATAAGTTTTTATATTGTTTTCATCTAATAATTTTGTAGTAATAGCATCAGGATGATTGTATATATTATCTTTACCTACAGATATAACTGCTATTGAAGGATTAACTTTTTTTAGAAAGTCTTTACTAGTAGAAGTTGAGGATCCGTGATGTCCCACTTTAAGCACATCTGCGCTGATATCTTCATTATTATTAAGAATTTCTTTTTCTACTTCCTTTTCGGCGTCACCAGTAAATAAAAAAGAAGTGTTACCATATTGAATTTTTATTACAGGAGAGTAGTTGTTTAAATTATCATAAAAATCCTTATTAGGAGAGAAGACATTTATTTTAGTATTTTCACCTAAGTCAATAGAATTACTATTGTTTTTCAATACATGTACCTTTAAATTCTTATTTTTTAAAGCATCTACCATGTCCTCAAAGCTTTTTGTAGTAGATTCAACTTTTGGAGAATAGAAAGTTCCTATACTATAAGTTTTTATTATATCATCCATATTACCAATATGGTCTTCATGTGGATGAGTTGCAATTACATAATCTAATTTATTTAAGTTTAGCCCTGATAAATAGTTAAAAAGTTTTCTTCTATCAGATTTAGGCCCAGAATCTATTAAAAGATTTTTGTTATTTACTTGAACGAGAATGCAATCGCCTTGGCCTACATCTATATAATGAACGAACATCTTGTTTATATCAGCGTTATTGGCTTTATTTGAATTGAATTTTGTAAGGCCACAACTTACTATGGAAAATGAAAATAATAGAATTGCAAGAAAAGTTAATAAATATTTTTTTACATTATACTTATTTTTGTTCATAAAAAAGTTGTCTCCTTGATTACATAGTTTTAATATAATTCTACCATTTAAGGAAATGTAATGGAAACAAAATTATTCTAAATGCAAGCAAAAGAAAAATAAAAAGTTAAAATAAAACACGAACAAAATTGTAAAAAGACGATATAATATTCATATAATGAGCTTTCTGAGCTTTTTTATAGCATAGTCAGATAGGGGTGGAGGAATTAACTTTGTTGAATTTTAATTTAAGAAATTTCTTATGAACTCGAGTTATTTTTAGATGAAAAAAACTTTAAAATGAAAAATGCAAAGGTTGAATATTGCAAAAAGTATGATATAATTATTTCAATATGTGGAATTTGAAAAGAAAAATGCAATATTTAAATATGAAAAAATTCATATGGGGGGCCATGAAATGAAGAAAGAATTTTCTATGAGTAATGACAAAGTGATGATAAACTTTACAGCAAAGTACTGTAATAGCTTTGAGGCTATACTAGAAAGTGATGGATTTAGACGAATTTTAGAAGTTTATCTAAGAAGAGCTAAAAAGAAAAATTCAGTAGCATACAGATATTTAAGTAAGACATTAGATACAGATAGTCTTATAGATATTAGGAGAGATTTAACTGTAGTAATAAAATATTTAACAGTTATGAGTGTTGAGGAAATTATAGAGATTAGTGACTCATATTCGAAACTATTAGAGGATAGGGACAAGTTTGTAGTATTTATAGAAGATTTCTATTTATTTTGGAGAAAGCTTGAAAGATATACAATAGTTCATAGATATAAGGTTCAACAAGGCCTTGCAGCAGTTAGTTTTACAGAAGCAAATGCTAACTTTTCTACATTAATTCTAAGTTTGTACAGAAAAATTGAACAGCATGTTGCAGGATATCAGCCAAAAGTTTATAGACAAATACCAGCTGGTGGAAATGCCTGCATAATGATTCATGAAATGGAATGGGTAAGACCAAATGGATATGAAGTTTTAGAGGAAGTACCATTTATTGATCATATACTTTTAGAAACACCATTTATAACTTATCCTAAAAAGAATACAAGAGATGGAATGTTCACAGAGATAAAATATAACCCATTAAAGTATGCACAAATAAATAAAGAGCATTGGTTTTGTTATCCAGCTAAGATAGGCGGGTTACTTACTTTTATTTATTTCCATAGAGATTTTATGGAACATGGAATAACTTTATGTAATCTGTTCGAGATGGCTAGAAGTGAAGAAACAAGGGGAAGAAAGCCAGACATTATTTATGTATATGGAGCTAAAGATAACGATGAAGATCTAAAAACAGTGTTCTTTGATGATGTTCAAAATGATATAATGCTTGGATATGTAAATCATTCAGAAAAGATAGATTATTTTGGGTATATAAAGAAGATGACATTAACATTATACAACTTAATAATGATAAAGAGAGGATATTTGCCAATACATGGTTCAATGGTGAATATTATTTTAAAAAGCGGAGATGAAGCTAATGTTGTTATCATGGGAGATAGCGGAGCTGGTAAATCTGAAAGTTTAGAAGCTTTTCGTAGTTTAAGCGAAGATTATATTTCAGATATGACTATTATCTTTGATGATATGGGAACTTTTAAAATAGAGGATGGATTAATTAATGGATATGGAACTGAGATTGGTGCATTTGTCCGATTAGATGACTTAGATCAAGGATACGCCTTTAAAGAAATGGATAGAAGTATATTTATGAATCCGGATAAGGTCAATGCTAGACTTGTAGTACCAGTAGCATCATATAAGGAAATATCAAAGGGACATCCAATAGACTTTTTCTTCTATGCTAATAACTACGACGGCGTTAATGAAGGAGAAAAATATTTAGATTACTTTAAAACTCCAGAGGAAGCCATTAAAGTATTTAAAGCAGGTGCTAGAATGGCGAAGGGAACAACAACGGAGAAGGGCTTAGTAGAGTCATTTTTTGCAAATCCATTTGGGCCAGCGCAAAAGCAGGATGAAACAAATATTCTTATAGAAAAATATTTTAATACAATGTTTGAAAATGGACAAGTAAAAGTTGGACAAATTAGAACTTGTTTAGGTGTAAAAGGGCAAGAAAAAAATGGGCCAAGAAATGCAGCTATAGAATTATTCGATGAAATTAAAAAGATGAAATAAGTATTAAGGCACAATCAAATAAATAAAAAGTCCATTTGCCAGCCTATTTCCCCTTATGCTACGTTGGAAAATCGACCTAATAGACCCGCTATGAGGGCAATTTGTCGCATTGCCTAATGAAAAATATCCATGGCAACTTTGGACTTATTATTTATTTTCATGTGCCTAAAAGAGATTAAGGTAAAGCATTTACCTTAATCTCTTTTTAATTTATCTCTTAAAGCCTTAAAAATATTTAAAGATCTATAAGAAATACTTGAAAAGTTTTGTCTTGATTGTCTATTATATAAATTCATTTTTAGCTTACTGAAAAATGATTCAAAGTGTCTAATCCTACCAACAGCTTTTTCTTTTGTAAAATTCAATAATGAACTTGGTTTATCAAATAAAAAATTAGCTGGCACAAATTGAAATGCAAAAGACATTTTTTCAAATTGCATTAAAGAAGCTATAGTTAAACTAAAATCAATAAGATAATAAATAATAATAAAGAAAATAAATACCTCACCAAGTGTTTTGGGAATATTATTGATTATGTTTACCACTATAGGATGTATTATCTTAATTATGCCTACCTCACCAACTCCCCAGAGTAGAGAATAAAGTAAACAAACACGACCATGTATATTAAATGGATCGTCAGTATAATCCCACCACTTTGTCTTAAATGCTTTTTCTAATACAAAACCAGTAATATATTCTAAGACTGTTGTAAAGAAACAGGCTAAGAAGAATAAGGCGAAAATATTATGTTTGTAGTTATCAAGAAAGACTACAAGAAATAAGACACCGAATCCATATATAGGACAAAAGGGACCATATAAAAATCCTCTATTAACAAACCTACGTTCATTTTTGAAATAATACAAGACTTCGAGGCACCAGCCAGCAAATGAATAGAATACAAAAAAATATATTAAATTATAAAAATTAAAATTTAATACTGTACGCAAATGTATACTAACCTCCTAGTAAAATATAAGTATTAATAATTTATTCCATTATATATCAAAACATAGCTAAAGAAATATTAATTTTACATTAAAAATTTCTTATCACTATGTATAAAGCTTAAGTATAAATAAATATTATATTGAGATTAGCAGCGATAGAATTAGCGTTTAAGTCATTTTTATTTTAACAAATATAATATTAATATTTATTATGCTGCATTATACTCTAGATCTTTCTTGAACGAAAAAAGAGATAGAATATAAACTAGCAATTCCAACTAAACAATAAATTATTGTAGATAACATTGAAAAACTTCCAAAAAGGAAATCTACTAAGTTAAATCTAAAAAAACCTATTAAGCCCCAATTAATGCCGCCTATAATTATAAGGGCAAGTGAAATTGAATTTAAAATTTTCATAAAAAACACACTCCTTATTATAAGATACCTTTAGTATGTATATAAAAATGTGTTTTTATTCTATTTTTTTATAATTATTCTAATGATATATTTCTGTCTATAGGTTGAGATAGAGAAATAAACGTATCAGTTCTTTGTACTCCATCAATGTTATTTATCTTGTTAAGTAAAACATTCTGCAAATCTAAAATATTAGCACATACAACTTTAGCAAACATAGAATAATCACCAGTAGTTAAATGCAATTCAACTACTTCCTTTATGTTTGACATTTGGTCAAATACATAGTTAAAAGAAGATGTTTTATCAACATAGATACCTACAAAACAACATACATCGTATCCTAGCTTAGGAAGGTTTAAAATTATTCTAGAACCTTTTATTATTCCTAGATCTTCCATTTTCTTCATTCTTACATGAATAGTACCACCGCTTACGTGGCATATTCTGGCAATCTCCAAGTAAGGAGTTCTACAATCTTTTATTAATAAGTCAAGTATTTGTAAATCTAATTCATCTAAATGATTATTTGAAATTAAATTCATTATATCACCTCATATCTTTTATATCATATACTTTTTCTATTTTATCAAATATACGCGAATAATTAAAGATAAAACTATAAATTTGTTAAAAAAAAATTATAATATTGATATTTTAATAAAAATTATTACTTTTTGATTACAATGTATACTGATGAAATCAACACCAATTAAAAGGAATGCTTGATAATAGTTTATATATAAATTATCATTAACCATATAGACTTTTTTATAGGAGGATATGTGAGTAGATGAATCTTTTTACATCAATTATTTTATTTGTAGTAATGCTTCTTGTTATATTTGTAGCTTATGCATTATGCAAAAAATTTATATTTGGTAAAGTGCGTATAAATAAGTGGATACCTTTAGCGATAGCTGCAGTATTATTTGCAGCCCAAATATTCGTAGGTGCATCAAATACTTATATTTCAAGTGGATTATCTATTTTTGCAGTTCTATTTTTCTTATGGTTCATGGATATTACACAAAGAGGCGGACTTAAGAAAAAAGAAAAGCAAATAGTGATTAAGCCAAAAGCTAAACCAAATAGAGTTAAAAAAAATAAATAGAAACATAGAAAAGAAATAGAATGTATGATTTATAACAATGTAAATGTTTTGAAATTATATATTCTATTTCTTTTTATATGAATTATTTTTTTAAGAATATATATGCGTTGCAAAAAATCTTCATCATAATTCTAAAAATATTGCAAGAATTTTAGCTGTAATTGTGCATAGTGAATTATGAATTGCTAATTGCAACATATATATTTTAAGTATATAAACAATATTATTCTTGACCTCTAAAAATGGGAGAACTAATAGCGATTTTGTTATTATCCAGTGCTATCTTTATTACATACCACAACTCAGTTTTTAAGGGCTCGTGAGAATACAAGTATTTTACTTTATTTAAATTCAAGTTAGATATTTTTTTTATTATAGTCCCACCAGTAGATATTATATCAATTTCTAATATTTTGTGATTAGGATCATGGGCAAAAATTGAAAATTGTAAATTATCATCTTCCATAGGTATAATATCGCCCATAAATTCATTATTTATTGTAAAGTACATAGTTAAAGTTCTGGATTCTGTTGAATAAGTGTGTCGTTTTCTAAAAGCGTCGACTAGAGACTGAGTTGTAAGCTCTTCTGCAATTATACATGTTAAATTTTCATCGTCACCAAAGTTTAATCTATGATTATCCTGACCATTGATTGCGCCTAGTTTCCAGTTTTTATCGAGTAAATGGTAATAATATTTTTCATATCTTAAATACTTGTTTGGATAAGATCCATTTCCAACTTCTATTGAAGTTATTAGTTTATTTAAAATAGAGTTGTATTCTAAATATGTTATTGTTTTGTGGGGATGGTTAATTGAAATAAATGCATTAGGATTATTAAGCATCCATAAAACTAATAGTTGCATATTATTTACTGTTCCAGTAAAGAACCTGTTTGGATTTACTACATTAATGTCTCCAAACGGATTAGTTTTGCTTTCAAAACCAACCACAGCTAAAAAGTTTTCATGTTTTTTATTATAACGAACAGTTAAATATTTTAGCGCATCCCATCTACTTAGCTCAGAGCTTTTTACTTTTATTGTTTTTGTTAAATGATTATTATGGTCTGTTAATATAAGGAAATTAAGGCCGTTATGTCGTGCATAATCAAATGCTTCAATTGGAGTTCCATGTCCAGTGGAAAAATTGCAATGGGCATGAGGAATTCCATAGTAAAAATTCAGATCATCTATATTAAGCTTATTTTTAGGTGATTTTTTTTTCCCCAAAGTTATTACCTCTAAAAATTATTTATAGTATATATATATTGCAATGCACAATGCACAATTCACAATTAATAATTAATTATGGTTTAAATTATTATTTTATTTCGTATTTCTAAAGTGAGCAAAATAATGACAATAAGTGAATGTAATGTTAAAATAACCTTAGTGTTTAGTGAGGTGATTGTTATGGTGAAAATTTATAAAGACAAAAAACCTGTTTTGGATAGCGATATTTATATTTCAGAAACTGCAGTAATTATTGGAGACGTAACACTTAAGAAAAATGCGAATATATGGTTTGGTGCTGTTATAAGAGGTGATGAAGCATCAATAACTATAGGAGAAAATACAAACATCCAAGAAAATTGTGTGGTACATGTTGATTATGGATATAATACAGTTATAGGAGATGGTTGTACTATAGGGCATGGCGCAATAATCCATGGATGCACCATTAAAAATAATGTTTTAGTAGGTATGGGATCAATAATATTAAATGGAGCAAAAATAGGCAATAATACAATTATAGGAGCAGGAAGTCTAATAACTCAAAATAAAGAATTTGAAGATGGCGTTTTGATACTTGGAAATCCAGCAAAAGTGATACGAAAGTTAACACAAGAAGAAATTGAAGGAATTAAGAAATCATATATAAGTTATCTGGAATTGAGTAAAGATTTCAAGTAATTTAGATTTAACATGTTTTATATAAAGAAAAGATACAAGTTATTATCATATTGTGTAGTAATAAATTTATATTCAAGGTTCTAGTAATGTGAGTACCAAATTGAGGATAGCAATGTAGAAAGTTAATTTCAATATATAGAATGATCAAGAAAAGTAATAAAGAAGATAACATCGATTAAGATGTTATGATTAATGGAGGAAATTAAAAATGATATCAGTAGGGCAATACAGTAAATTAAAAGTAAGTAAAAAGGTAGATTTTGGATATTATCTTGAAGATAATTTTGGTGATGAGGTCTTACTTCCAAACAGTGCGGCAAAGGGACATGAAATAAAAGAAGGCGACCAATTAGAAGTATTCATTTATAGAGATTCAAAGGATAGGATGATTTCAACTCTAAAAAAACCATTATTAACAGTTGGAGAAATTGGTTATTTAGAAGTTGTAAGTCAAAATAATATTGGAGCGTTCGTAAACTTTGGGCTTGAAAGAGACTTATTCGTTCCATTAAAAGAACAAAATTATAAGCTTAAAGAAGGAAAAAAATATTTATTTTATATGTATGTAGATAAAACCGACAGGTTAGCGGCAACTACTAGAATACACTCTTATTTAGATATGGCAGAAGAGGGGAAATATAAAGTTTCTGATGAAGTAAATGCTATAGTTTATGAAATAAATGAAAATGCGACTTTAAATGTTGCAATAGATGGTGAATATAGAGGTTTAATATTAGCTAATGAGCATTTTGAGTACATATATCCTGGACAAGAAATAAAAGGAAGAGTTAAGAGGATTTATGAAGATGGAACTATTGGAGTTACAACGAGAAAGAAAAGGTTAGAAGCAAGAAGTGAATTAAGTGAAACAATACTTAATTATTTAAAAGCAAATGGTGGATTTATGCCTTATAATGATAAATCGTCACCTGATGATATAAAGAGAGAATTTAATACAAGTAAAAATTATTTTAAAATGACATTAGGCGGGCTAATGAGAGAGAAACTAATTACACAGGATAAAGAGGGAACTAGACTTTTATAAGTGACAAATGAAAAGTTATAAATTAAAAGTGATAAGTTTTATGTTAACTTATCACTTTTTTTACATAGCTTATTGCACATCGTTTGATATTCGTGTTCTGAATAATAAATTTTTAAGAGCTTTCCAGTTAAATGGAATTAAAGGATAGAAATATTTATCACCAGCTATTGTTTTTGTACTTGCCATAACTATTAGAATGAATATAATACCACCTATAAAGCCCCAGAAACCAAAGAATCCACAAAGTATAAGTAAAATCATCCTTGCAAATTTTAAAGCAAAATTCATTTCTATGCTAGGTTGAGTAAAGTCTCCTATGGTAACGATGGACATATATAATATAGACTGAGGAATAAACCAGCCTGTTTTTACAGCGTAATCACCAAGGATTAAACCACCAATCAAAGACATTGCACTTCCAAGTGGGCTTGGAGTATTTAAACCAGCCAGCTTTAATATATCAACAGCAAATTCTAAAAGCATGAATTGACCGAGCAGAGGCAAAGCAAATTCCTCTTGCGGTTTTAAAAAGTCAAAATAACTCGGTATAAAAATATTCCCATTTACAATCATTAAGTAAACTGGAGTTAAGAATATTGTCGCTAACATTACGAAATTTCTAACAATTCTTAGGTAGTTTCCAGTGAATAAAGGGAAATAATAATCATTTATATCTTGTAAAAAATCGAAAATTCCTGTTGGGAGAATTATTACGTTTGGAGAATTATCCACAATAATAATTATTTTTCCTTCAACTATATGTGCAGCAGCTACATCAGGCCTTTCGGTAAATCTTACCTTTGGAAATGGATTAAGCCAATTTTTTGTGCACATTACATCAACTAAACTTTGGTCAGAAAGCGTTAAAGCTTTTATATCTACTTTTGATATGCTATCAATTATTAAATCAAGAACTTTTTTATCTGCTACTCCATCTATATACGCGATACATACATCTGTTTTTGAGACATTACCAACTTGATGTATATCAAAAACTAATCTTGGATCTCGTATTCTTCTTCTAATGAAACCAGCATTAAATACTAACTTTTCAATGAAGCCATCTCTTCCACCTCTTAAAGTTTTTTCCTTTTCAGGTTTTGATGAATCTGAACCTGGATAAGTACGCAAATCTAAGAGTATAAATGAATCATAGCCATCAACATACATTATTGTTTGGCCAGATAATAACGCGATTAAAATTTTGTCTAAATCAGTTTCGGTTTTAACGGATACGTGTGAAACTTTATTGTTGATAAAGTCATCAATTGTTTTGTATGAATTCATTGTTTCAGGTGTTATCTTAAAGAAAGATTTTAATATTTCCTCCATGATAGCATCTTTAATAAAACCATTCAAAAAATATAAAACAGAGCTTCTTCCCCCAACAATGAAGTTTCGTTCAACGATATCGAAACTTTTATCTACAACTAAATTTGAATGAATTAAGTCAATATTTGCTTGGTAATTGTTTGCAACATTCAATTATTTTACCTTCTCTCTCTATTTAAATATACATATCTAGTATGTTACAGATAAGAAATAGTATTCATGTTTATCAAATATATAAATTTATAATTCTTTATAGCATTATTAGATGGAGAAGTTTTTTTACACTATTTCGCTTTTATAGGTGATGCATTTTTTATAAATATGAAAAGTTTTTTGGGGGATAGTGCACTTTTTGTACGCAAAGTTTTTAACTGTACTTGATAAGCTCGTAATTGTGGTTCTCGCTTCTTTTAGATATGAAATGATATTGGTTGAACTTTGTGATTTTTTAGAGGTGAAATGATCATAATTGTGACTCGCACTTTGAGTACTTTTTATAAATGCGTAAAGATCATGATTGTACTTGATAAGTTCCTAATTGTGCTTAGCGCTCTCTTTAATTGTTAAATGATCTTAATTGCACTTCGTGCTTTCTTTAACTGTGAGTACTTTTTTTAAAGTAAAAAGATCTTAATGTGCTATCGCACTTTTTATAAATGTGTAAAGATCTTAATGTGCTGTCGCACTTTTTTTAAAGGTGCATATTTTAATAGTATCAATACTATTAGAAGGTGAAATGAATGTGCGGAATTGCTGGATTAGTAAATTTTAAAAAGAATATAGTACAAGATAAAGATATATTAAATAATATGATAAAGACTTTGGAGAAGAGGGGACCTGATGCAAAAGGATATTATATATCTCCAAATGTTTTATTAGGCCATAGAAGGCTTATAGTTGTAGATCCAGAAGGTGGATTGCAACCTATGACTAAAATATTTGAGGGTAAAAAATACACATTAGTTTATAATGGTGAGCTATATAATACTGAGGATTTAAGAAAAGAATTAAAGGCTAAAGGATTTACTTTTGATTCTTATTCAGATACTGAAGTATTGCTTACATCGTATATTTGTTGGGGGAAGGACTGCGTAAATAAGCTTATAGGTATATTTGCATTTGGAGTTTTTGATGAAGATAAAAGAGAAGTTTTTTTAGCTAGAGATCAAATGGGGGTTAAGCCATTATTCTATACTGTTCATGATAATACCCTTGTTTTTGGTTCTGAGATAAAAACTCTTTTAGCAGATCCAAGAGTTAAAAGAGAAATTGATATGGAAGGGTTAACTGAAATATTTGGACTTGGACCTGCGACAATACCAGGAAGCGGAGTATTTAAGAATATAAAAGAAATCGCACCAGCCAACTGTTTATTAGTTTCAGGTGATGGAAACATTAAAAAGTGGGAATATTGGACAGTTGAAGCAAAAGAATTTCATGAAACAGCAGAAGAAGCAATAGTTCATGCGAGAGAATTATTAATAGATGCAGTAAAGAGACAATTAGTTGGAGATGTACCTGTTTGTACATTCCTATCAGGAGGGCTAGATTCTTCAATTATATCAGCAATAGCTGCTGAGGAATTTAGAAAACAGGGAAAGAAGCTTACTACTTATGCGATTAATTATGAAGACAATGAAAAGTATTTTAAAGCGTCATTATTTCAACCGACATCAGATGAATACTGGTCAGAAGAAATGGCAAAATTTATAAATAGTAATCATAGAAAAGTAGTTTTGAATCATTCAGATTTAGCAGCTGCATTAAGAGATGCTGTAATATCAAGAGACTTACCAGGTATGGCAGATATCGATTCATCAATGCTTCTATTTTGTAAAGAAATTCGCAAGGACTTTGTAGTTGGACTTACAGGGGAGTGTGCTGATGAAATCTTTGGAGGATATCCTTGGTTTACAAGGGATGAAATGTTCTATTTAGATACATTCCCATGGTCAAGATTTGTTAATGATAGAAAGGCTATAGTTAATAAGAAATTAAAAAATATGCCGCTAGAAGAATTAGTTAGAACACAATATGAAAAATCTCTAAGTAAAGTACCTCATCTTGATGGGGAGAGTAAGAGAGATTATAGGATGAGGGAAGTGTCATATTTAAATCTAAAATGGTTCATGGTTCAGCTTCTTACAAGAAAAGATAGGACTAGTATGTATAATGGCCTAGAAGCAAGGGTTCCATTTGCAGATATTAGATTGGTTGATTATGCTTTCAACTTACCAGCTGATGTAAAATTATATAAAGGCAGAGAAAAAGGATTGCTAAGAGCAGCCTTTGAAGGAATATTGCCAAATGATATTATATATAGAAAGAAGAGTCCATATCCTAAGACACATAATCCAGTTTATACAGACATTGTATGTAAGATGATAACTGAGATTTTGGATAAAAAATCTTCGCCAATTCATGAGATTATTGATGAAAATGTAGTTAGAGAGATAATATTAACAAAAGGGGAATCATATAAAGCTCCATGGTATGGGCAGCTAATGACTGGACCACAATTGCTTGCTTTCTTAATTCAAGTAAATATTTGGCTCGAAGAATACAATGTTAATCTACTAATTTAATTTTCAATTCACAATTCGCATTTCACAATTATGTGGAAAACTCCTTTGGAGTTTTAAAAATATATATATCTAAAAATTTAATTCTTAATTGTGCATTAAAAAAAGTTCTGCCAAATGGCAGAACTTTTTTTTATATATATTTAAATTTTACAGATATTTCTTTAATTTCACCTTTTGAGTTTTTTCTGATTGAAAATTGTTTTATGTCTTTAAAATCATTTTCCAATTGGTAAGTTAGTTCTGTAATAGTAGCTTTAGCTTTCTTAGTTAAACCACCATCTTGAATAATTTCAAATCTTGATTTTCTGCAAGTTGTTTCATCATTTTTATCATCAATAATTACATAATATTCAGGTGCTTCTTCTATGACCATATATTCCTTATTTAAAGTTAAAGTTGAACAAAGATCATTATCTATACATTTTATTATCATTTTAATACCTCCTAAATCCCTTTTATATGATAGATTGTACTATAGATATTACCTTGTTTCAACTATAATTCAAAAGATAAAAAAAGTTTGTCAATATTCATAAAAAATGATCATTAAAATATTGTAATAAATGTAATATTTTAATTGTCATATACCTATCTATGATATTTAATTAACTTAAATATTTCATTAAGCAAGAATGGTATTAAAGAGATACATATTACTAGAAGCCAGTCTCTGGCACTTAAAATAAATACATTAAATACATCAGCGAAGAATGGAATTATAATTATTAAAAATTGGATACACATACCAAGTAAAATTGATAATAGGAGATACTTGTTTGTGAATACTCCAACCTTTAAAAGAGATTTTTCCCTGCTTCGCATTGAAAGTGAAAAAAATAATTGGGAGAAACTTAAAACCACAAAAGCTAAAGTTTGAGCATGAACTAGAGAACTCATATATAGATGTTCACCAAGGAGAAAGGCAACTAATGTTACACCGCCAATTAGCACACCATTTAAAGCTAGAAATAAACCCATGTGTTCTGCAAAAAGTGATTCTTTTGGATTTCTAGGAGGATGCTCCATTACGCTTGAATCCTTTGGATCTATACCAAGAGAAAGGGCAGGAAAACTGTCTGTTATTAAATTCACCCATAAAATATGAATTGGTAATAATGGTGTATCAAAATTTAATAGTATTGCCACAAATAAAGAAACTATTTCACCCAAGTTACAGGATAATAAGAATATTATAGCTTTTCTTATATTTGCATAAATATTTCTTCCTTCCTCTACAGCTTTTACTATTGTAGTAAAGTTGTCGTCAGTTAGGATCATATCAGCAGCACCTTTAGCGACATCAGTCCCCGTGATACCCATAGCAACACCTATATCAGCAGCCTTTAAAGATGGGGCATCGTTAACGCCATCGCCGGTCATAGATACAATGTTCCCATGGAACTTAAATGCTTTTACAATCTTAACCTTATTTTCTGGAGAAACTCTAGCAAATACTTTATAATTGTTAACTATTTTATTAAATTCTTCATCGCTATAGCTATCAATTTCGGCACCAGTCATGCACTCATTTATATTATTTGCAATTCCAAGTTCGCTGGCAATCGCAAAAGCAGTGTTTTTATGATCTCCAGTTATCATAATAGGAGTTATTCCAGCTTGTTTGCATAAAGCAATTGATGGCTTAACTTCCTCTCTAGGAGGATCTATCATTCCCATTAATCCTACAAAAACTAAATCTTTTTCAAGGGAATCTATGCTGACACTTTCATCCTTTATATCCTTATAGCTTAAACCGAGGACCCGTAAAGCTTCGTCAGACATTAGATTAGATATCTTTAGTATTTCATCCTTTTTTTCTTGTGTAAAATCAATTATTTCTCCATTTAATAAGATTTTATTTGAAAGTTTGAGTAAATTATCAATAGCTCCTTTGGTGAAAACTTTAAAATGTGAATCGTATTTATTTACAGTAGTCATGAGTTTTCTATCGGAGTCAAAAGGAATTTCATCAACTCTTGAGTGATCTATGCTTAAATCTTCTTTATATAAGTCATATTTAATTCCCGCATCTAGTAAAGCTATTTCAGTAGGATCCCCTGTTTTACTACCATCTTTTGAAGTAGCATCGTTGCACAAAATCATTCCTTCAAACAACAATTTGGTATCATTATCACCCAGATCGCAATTATCAATAGATACAAGTTTATTATTAATACAGCATTTTTTTATTGTCATTACATTTAAAGTTAAAGTTCCAGTTTTGTCAGAGCATATTATATTGACAGATCCTAAAGTTTCAACGGCTGGAAGTTTTTTTACTATAGAATTTTGTTTTATCATTCGCTGTACACCCATTGCTAGTACTATTGCAACAATTGCTGGAAGGCCCTCAGGAATTGCAGCAACAGCTAAGCTTATAGCTGTTAAAAGCATTTCGAACCAATCTCGTCCTTGAAACATTGATATGACAAAGATCAATATACAAATACCTACAGCTCCAAAGCCTAAAGTTTTTCCAAGAGATGCAAGTCTTCGCTGCAATGGAGTAGTATTGTCTTCCTCTTTATTTAGCATATCAGCTATTTTTCCTATTTGTGTATTCATTCCAGTATTTACAACAACACCAGTCCCGCGGCCGTAAGTCACTAGAGTAGACATAAATGCCATATTTATCATATCACCTATAGGAATGTTGCTATTTGTAAGGATGACACTGCTATCTTTTTCAGCAGGGACAGATTCACCAGTAAATGCTGATTCATCTATTTTTAGATTAGCACTTTCAATTAATCGTAAATCAGCAGGGAGATACCTTCCAGCATCTAGTATAATAATGTCGCCTACAACAACCTCTTCAGAAGGTATTTCTTTTATAATACCATCTCTTTTAACTATGGCTTTTGGAGTAGATAGTTTTTTTAATGCTTCGAGAGATTTTTCTGCCTTAGATTCTTGAAAAACTCCTATTAAAGCATTTATTAAAATTACAAGCAGTATGACGATTGTATCACTATATTCGTGCATAAATGCAGAAATAATTGCTGCAACTAAAAGTATATAAATCATAACATCGTTTATTTGGGATAAGAATAGCTGCCAAAGGCTCTTTTTACTTTGAGAAGCTAATTTGTTTTCTCCATATTTTTCAAGGCGCTCTTTTGCCTCTGATTCGGAAAGCCCAACATCAGGATTAACATTTAATTTTTGCAGAACTTCTTGTGAAGGTGCATCAAACCACATGGATAACATCACTCCATTCATAATTTAGTATATACATATATATATTAGAGGTTTAATGAATTTATATACATGGGAAAAAATGAAATATACATATCAAAATCAAATATTAAGTAGAGAAAATAACTGGATTTTGATATAATTAATTATATATATTGCAAAAATAATTCTTCATAATCATTTTAAAGACATTGCAAGAATTTTATCTGTAATTGTGAAATGTGAATTGCAACATATATACAATAGAGCGTAATTAGCTATTTTTAGAGTTTTAAACTTTTAGATAAACTTTATTTTTGAGTTAGGAAAGGATTGAATATACATGGAGATTGGTAGAGTGCGAAGAGGGACTGTAACTTCCGAGAGAAAAATTATTTCTGAAAAAAAAGATTTTTCTCAAAGTTTTAGTCAGGAAAGGCATAAAAAGTCAGAAGAACAGCTCAAAAAAATGATAGATGATATAAAAAAAAGAGGTAACAGGCTTGTAACTACTAAGACTTATGTTGATGTAGTTATGTACAAGAAGATGATAAAAGAATATTTAGAATCAATACTAAAGTTCATGTATGAGACTAAAAAAGATATTAGCTTTTGGCAGACTCAGTATTTCGTAACGGTTGATACTGTTGATGGGAAACTTGAAGAATTAACAAAAGCACTCCTTTCTGATGAAAAAGATAATATAAATATAGCGTCAACAATTGATGAAATTCAAGGGATGATTGTTGATATATATAGATAATAAATGATATACGTGTTGCAATAACATATTCACATTTACAAGGCTATTAAATTAATCGTTCAATCAAGATGGGAATGTGGAAATCTAATTTCAGTAAGTATATAAATGTATATTTTTTATAAATAGAAATATATTAGAACATGTTTAATAATTATTTTACATGTTCTTTTGTCGTTTTTAATCTGCATTAAAATGATTTATGCAGATTTGGTATTTTAATTTTAATATGTTATTATAATTAATAGTGAATATCAATTAATTAATATTACTATTAAGTATTTTGATTTAATTCTTAAATTTAGATATTAATATTTTAGGGGGAATTAGAATGAAGAAAAAGGTATCATTATTTTTAATCATGATATTATGTGCTTTTACATTTGCAGGTTGTGGCAGTAGCTCAAATCAAAGCAAATCTGAAGATAATAAGAAATCAACAAAAGATATTAGCTTTGTAACACCAGATGGGCTTACAGCTATAGCAGTAGCTAAACTTATAAAAGAAAAACCAGAAATTAAATCTGGATATGATGTTAATTATACCATAGAGCAAAACTCTGACAGCTTAGTTACAAGCGTTATGAAGAGTGAGCCGGATATTGCAATTGTTCCTTCAAACGTGGCGGCAACTGTGTTTAATAAGAACAAGGAATATAAAATAGCAGGAACAGTTGGATTTGGATCGTTTTATATAGGCACAACTAATCAAAATCAAAGTGTTGAAGATTTAAAAGGAAAAGAAGTTTACAATATTGGGAAGGGATTAACGCCTGATATAATTGCAAGAACAATACTTAAAGAAAAAGGTATTGATGTAGATAAAGAAATTAACTTTAGCTATGTGAATACAGTAAATGAGCTTGCACCAATAATTTTATCTGGAAAGTCAGAATATGCAGTAATTCCAGAACCGGCTTTATCAACAGTTCAGAGTAAAAATGATAAGTTTAATGTAATGCTAAATTTAAATGAAGAATGGAAAAAATTAAACGACTCTCAATATGGATATCCTCAATCAACAATTATAGTTAAGAAGGAATTGTTAGAAAATGATAAGGAATTTGTTTCAGAACTTTTGAAGCAAGTTAAAGATTCAGAAGAGTGGATATATAATAATAAAGAAACTGTTGGAGATTATTGCGAAGAAATAGGAGTTTCGGCAAAGAAGCCAATAGTAGTAAAAGCTATTGATAGGTCAAATATAAAATACGTAGGAATAAAGGATTGTTATAAAGAATATGAAACTTATTTTAAAAAATTAAATGAATTTGATCCAAAAACAATAGGAGGAAGTATACCAAATGATGAAATATTCATGGAAAAGTAGATTCTATACTTTACTATCATGTATATTTTTCATAGGAATATGGCAGCTAATTGCATTAATAATAAATAATGACATATATGTCCCGAGATTAGAACAAGTGTTAGAAGCTATTAAGAATATTTTTAGTGATAAAGATTCGTTAAAGATCATTTTCAGCAGTTTTTACAGGACTATGACTAGTTATGTATTAGCTTTGATTTTTTCAATGATTTTAGGGGTGCTCGCAATAGTGTATCCATTTTTCAAGTATTTAATGGAACCTGTAAATTCATTTAGTAAGACAATTCCAACCATGGTGTTAGTAGTTCTTTCATTAGTATGGTTTGATAAGGATAGTACACCATTTGTTGCGGGATTTGCTATCATTTTTCCAATCCTTTATGAAGGTATACGAAATAACCTTTTGCAAATAGATAAAAAAATAATCGATATGACGAAGATATATGAAGTGAGTCTAAAAAACAAGATCAAAAAGATCTATATTCCAACTATGAAATTTTATTTCATGAGCATCTTTGTATCAACATTTTCATTGACTTTTAAAGTTGTAATTGCAGGAGAAGTATACGGTCAGCCAAAGTTTGGGATAGGATCACAGATACAGGTAGAAAAAGTTAATTTTAATACTCCAGGGATTTTTGCATGGATTGTAATTATTGTCATTGTATCTCTAGTTTTAGAGTTTCTAAATAAGTTGTTAAGGAAGAGAACATATAGGTGGTCCAAATGAATATAAGTATTAAAAATCTAAATAAGTCATATGGAACTGAGAAAATTTTTGAAAATTTCAACATAGATTTTTACGACGATAAGATAAATTGTATAATAGGAAAATCTGGGTGTGGAAAGAGTACTCTATTAGACATTATAGCAGGTCTAATGGATGCTCAAAGTGGAGACATAAGCGGCGTTTCATTAAGTCATATAAGCTATATATTCCAGGAAGATAGGTTAATTGAGTGGCTTACTGTTAAAGAAAACTTGGAAATTGCATTAAAAAGGTATTTCAAGGATTCTGATTTAGAGAATAGAATTGATGAAGTATTAAATTTAGTTGGAATTTACGATACAAAAAACAAATATCCAAATGCACTTAGCGGAGGAATGAGACAAAGAGTTAATATAGCAAGAGCATTTGGAAAGCCATCAAAGGTCATTTTAATGGATGAGCCTTTTAAATCTTTAGATTATAAGTTGAAATATGTCATAATTGATGAATTTAAAAATTTATTAGACAAAGAAAAAAGAATGGTTATATTGGTTACTCATGATCTAGATGAAGCTATATATTTCCGAGGGAATATAATAGTATTTAACAATAGACCAGTTAAAATAGCAGGAACATTCAGTGATAATTTAGATAAATGTAAGGAAGAAATTTTAAATATAATATAAAAGTTATATAGTAGGGATGCACTACTAGTACACATTTCTAATTATATATACAAATTTTGCTTCCAACTAAAACGAATAAGAAACTTGCTATTACAAAACTGGAAATACCCAAAAATTTTTTATTTGCATTTAATAAATTAATGCCAAGCAATGTATCACAAAGACCCAAGCAAATAAAGATTAATGGAAAAAAATAATCTGGATCAGATTTACTTGCTATGATATTTAATGAGAATAAAGGCAATAGAATTGCTAAGCAGAAGCTTACAAAATAAAATAGCTTTTTCATAAAAGTTATTCACCACCTTACAATTGGGAAATTATGTATTATATTAAAGTATATACAAGCTATATGAATTTTATTCATTAGAGGAAGGAGATTTTAAATGATAAGAAAATTTATTTCATTTTATAAACCATATAAATTACTATTTATTTTAGATTTAGTAGTAGCACTTATCGCATCTTTATGCGATTTAGTATATCCAGTTATGACAAGGGATCTAGTAAATGAATCGATTCCTAATAAAGATGTAAGGACAATTATTGTATTTGCCATAGCATTACTTATAATTTTTGGAATCAAGGCTGCATGTGGTTACTTCATGCAGTATTGGGGACATGTTGTAGGTGTTAGAATGCAGGGGGATATGAGAAGACATATATTTAAGCATCTTCAAAAATTACCTAATAGTTTTTTTGATAATAATAAAACAGGGGATATAATGTCTAGAATTATTAATGACTTAATGGATATTTCAGAGCTTGCTCATCATGGGCCAGAAGATTTATTTATATCAATAGTTATGCTTATAGGTTCATTTATAATATTGTGTACAATCAATATACCTCTTACAGTTTTAATATTTGCATTCATACCATTTATAGTATTGTTTACCTTGTATGAGAGAAAGAAGATGAATAAAGCTTTTCTTGAAACTAAAGTAGAAACAGGAGCAGTCAATGCAAATCTTGAAAATAGTATTTCAGGAATAAAAATATCAAAAGCATTTGTAAGCCATGAAGCTGAAGAAGAAAAATTTGAAAAAGGAAATAAAAAGTTCATTAATGCCAGAGAAAGAGCATACAAAGTAATGGCGGAATATTCTTCCGGTGCAGGATTTGGAATGGACGTGCTAAGTTACGTAGGTTTAATAGGAGGAGGAATATTTACACTTATTGGACTTATAAACATTGGGGATTTTATGGCATATATGCTGTTTATAAAAATCTTTATGACCCCAATAAAGAAACTTATTGATTTTATGGAGCAATTTCAAAATGGAATTACAGGTTTCCAAAGATATATAGAAATAATGAGTCAAGATAAAGAAAAAGATAAAGCAAATGCAACTGAACTTGAAAATGTTCAAGGGGAAATAGAATTTAAAGATGTTAATTTTAGTTATGAAGGAAAAGAAGTTTTAAAAAGTATTTCTATTAAGATAAATAAAGGAAAGATGTTGGCGTTAGTAGGAGCTTCTGGTGGAGGTAAAACAACATTTTGTAATCTTATACCAAGATTTTATGAAGTTGATAGTGGAGATATTTTAATAGATAATAAGAGTATTTATGATGTTAAATTAGATTCGCTTAGAGAGAATATAGGAATAGTTCAGCAAGAAGTTTTCTTATTTACAGGAACTATAAGAGATAATATACTGTTTGGAAAGACAGATGCAACTGAAGAAGAATTACTAAGAGCTGCTAAGATGGCTAATATTCATGAATTTATAAATACATTACCTGAAGGATATGATACTTACATTGGTGAAAGAGGTGTTAAATTATCTGGTGGGCAAAAGCAGCGTATTTCCATTGCAAGAGTTTTTCTTAAGAATCCTCCAATATTAATTTTGGATGAGGCAACATCAGCATTAGATAATGCAACAGAACGCATAATTCAAGAATCACTAGAAAAGTTATGCGCTGGAAGGACAACCATAGTAGTTGCACATAGATTGTCTACCATTAAGAATGCAGATGAAATTGTTGTACTTGGAAAAACAGGCATAATAGAAGCAGGAACTCATGAAGAATTAATGGAGAAACAAGGAGAGTATAGTAATTTACATAGACTAGCAGCAGTGTAAACTTTGGATAAAAGAAGGTTGCCCAAAACCATATGTTTTGGCAACCTCTTATTAGTTATTAGATTCATTTTTTAATGAATTTAGCAATTGTACTTTTTTATATATAGTGGATACATCCACCTCAACATCCATAGCTTGAGCAAGTTTGTTATGCAATTCAGTTTGAGCGGGATTCTTATCGCTAGTTTCAGAATCTTTTATTTTATTATTGAATTTTGCCTGAACCAACCTAGAATTTTCTTCACTTTTCAATCTTGCCATATTTTCTAATTCATTGGAAAAAGACGCTTGGCTGTCATTTGATGATTGTGAAGCTGATGAATGCAAAGTATTATCAAAAGATTTAGCATTGTTTTGTTTTTTATTGGAAGGATTTCTAGGGTTAGTATAAGGCCTCTTTATTATTTTATTATCAATAGCAGCACCAGATACACTAGCCACAATATATTCACTTCTAGAAATTATTCTGTTATCACTCATATAATATCCCCTCCCTAAAATTATAAATTCAGCTTCAATATTAGTATCAATATATTACTTATATATTCGTATATTTACTAGAAAAGTTTACTAAATATTCTATAATATAATGTATATTTATTTGATTAATATAATATAACGAAAGAGTAAAATATATGCGGGAATAACAAGTTTATGTTCAGTATTATGAACTTAAAGAATAAAAGGTTCAATCTCAATTGACAGATGTGACATATATATGTGAATTATATGATTCATTCTTTATAAAGTTATTTAGTTTAAAATAACTGACAGTTTAAGATAAAGTTTAATCAATTAAACCTTTTAGAAGATTTATAGATAACACAATTATTGCTTACTTATACTTTGAAATATATCTAAACTAGAAAGCAGAAACATTTTTATCTAGCAGGCATTTGAAAATGAGCTGTTAAAAGATCTTAATTGTAGGTTGTTCAACTAATGCTTGTCACAATAAAATTGGGAGCAAGCATTAGTGGTGCAACCTGCAATTTAGAACTTTCAGCGAAATTTTCATAGTCCTGTGAAATAACAATGTTTCTACTTTCGGTGGATTAGTGCATAAGTCTAAGTTATATATTGTTTATCTATAGGGAGTTATTTTAATAAAATGGAACTTAATTAGAGTATAAAAAAATAGTATGAACTTATTTTTGGCTAAGTTCATACTATTTTTTTAACTTTATTTTATAAATATTATTCTACTTCGTATATCCAGCCTTCTGGAGCTTCAACATCACCAAGTTGAATTCCTAAAAGTAAGTCATATAATTTTTGAGTTATAGGACCAACTTCAGTTTCGCTAAAGAATACATGCAATTTATCGTTATGTTGAATTCCACCAATAGGAGTTATTACTGCAGCAGTACCGCAAGCACCAGCTTCTTTAAATTGATCTATTTCATCAATAAATACTTCTCTTTCATAAACAGGCATCTTTAAATAATGTTCAGCAATGTAAAGAAGAGATCTTTTTGTTATACTAGGTAAAATAGATGGTGATTTAGGAGTAACAAATTCATCATTTTTAGTTATTCCAAAGAAGTTTGCAGCACCTATTTCTTCGATCTTTGTATGAGTAGCTGGATCTAGGTAAATACAATCAGCAAATCCTTTTTTTACAGCTTCAGCATGAGCTTGTAATGAAGCTGCATAGTTACCACCAACTTTATTTCCGCCAGTACCATGAGGAGCGGCTCTATCAAAGTCATCTAAAACTATATAATTGCAAGGAGATACACCATCTTTAAAATAAGGGCCTACTGGTATACAAAATACACCGAAAATATACTCTGGAGCAGGTTTAACACCAATGTTGTTACCAACTCCCATTAAATATGGTCTAATATATAGAGTTGCACCACTTCCATAAGGAGGTACATATTTTTCATTTGCTTTTACAACTTGTTTAACTGCATCGATAAATTTTTCTTTTGGAATATGTGGCATAAGAAGTTTGTCACAGCTTTCATTCATACGATCTGCATTTAAGTCAGGTCTAAATAATTGAATTTTGCCTTCTTTTGTTGTATATGCCTTGAGCCCTTCAAAACAACTTTGGCCATAATGAATAACTGTAGAAGCTTCACTTATACTAAGCATATTGTCTTCAACAAGTTTTCCTTCATCCCATTTTCCATCTTTCCAAACTGAAATATAACGAAGATCTGTTTTTATGTAATCAAATCCTAATTTACCCCAGTCTATATCAGCTTTTTTCCCCATTTTTATATTCCTCCAAATCTATAAGGCTTATTGCCATTGTTTATTATTATTATTTAATAACATCTATTTTAGCACTATCCAAAAAAAAATTCCACACATTTGAAAAAAAGTACGCACCTATAAAAAGAGCACGAAGTGCAATTAAGATCTTTTCACCTATAAAAAGAGCACGAAGTGCAATTAAGATCTTTTCACCTATAAAAAAAGTGCGAAGCACAATTGAGATCATTTCATCTATAATAAGAGCACGAAGCGCAATCAAGAACTTTTCACATTTGAAAAAATGTCCACGTCAAAAAAACCTTAATTAATCTAGTGATAGATTAATTAAGGTTTTTCATGAAATCATATATATTTTCATAGTTTTTCGGAACAAAAATATTTATGATTTCGGTTAGCTATTCCCAAGGATTAGCATCTGATGGCATACGCCAGTCGCCTCTAGGGCTTAAAGAAATACTTCCGACTTTAGGTCCATCAGGAAGAGCACTTCTTTTAAATTGTTGAGTAAAGAATCTAAAAATAAATTTATCAAGCCATTTTTGTATTTCCCCATCAGAGTAATCATCTTTAAAGGCAGCCTTAGCTAAAAAGAATATTCTCTCTTTAGTTGAACCATGTTTAATAAAGTGATATAAGAAGAAATCATGAAGTTCATAAGGACCTACAATATCTTCTGTTTTTTGAGCGATTTCACCGTTAGCATCCTTAGGTAATAATTCAGGGCTGACAGGTGTATCTAGTATATCCATAAGAATATCGCGTACAACTTCAGTAGATTCATGTTGAGCTACATATTGAACTAAATATCTTACAAGAGTTTTTGGAATAGATGGATTTACAGAATACATTGACATATGATCGCCATTATATGTACACCAGCCAAGAGCAAGCTCTGATAAATCACCAGTACCTATTAAAAGTCCTCTTTCTTTATTAGCAATATCCATTAAAATTTGAGTTCTTTCTCTTGCTTGAACATTTTCGTAAGTTACATCATGAATGTCTTTATCATGACCAATATCTTCAAAATGTTGAAGAGATGCTTTAACTATATTTATTTCTCTAAGATCTGTACCTAATTCCTTACATAAATTAATAGCGTTATTGTAAGTTCTATCAGTAGTACCGAAGCCAGGCATAGTAATAGTTACTATATTCTTTTTATCAATACCAAGTAATTCAAAAGTCTTTACTATTACAAGTAATGCTAGCGTGGAATCCAAACCTCCAGAAATTCCAACTACTGCTTTTTTAGAGCCTGTATGTTCTAATCTCTTTGCTAAGCCAGCAGCTTGAATATTAAATATTTCTTTGCAGCGAATTTCTCTTTCTTTTTCATAAGAAGGTACGAATGGATGTTTATCTACAAATCTATCAAATGTACTTATTGAAACATCGCTAAATTCAAATTTAATTGCGTTAGGATTCTTATTGATAAACTTAGATGAATCTCTAAAACTCAAATTTTTCATTCTTTCAGACTTTAATTTGAATACATCAACTATAGAATATATTACTTCGTTTTCTCTTTGAAATCTGTCATTTTCTTTTAATAATGAACCATTTTCACTTATTAATAAATGCCCGCTAAATAATACATCTGTAGTGGATTCATGAACACCAGCAGAAGAATATATATAGCTGCAGATTGACCTAGCACTTTGATTTGATATTAGGCTTTTTCTATAATCCATTTTGCTAACAAGCTCATTTGATGCAGAAAGGTTTCCGATTATATGAGCACCCATAAGAGAAAGGTAAGAACTTGGTGGAATTGTTACCCATAAGTCTTCACAGATTTCAACTCCAAAATTTGCAATACTTGATGAAAAAATTAAGTTTACTCCAAAAGGAACATCTTTTTGGAATGGTAGATCCACTCTTTCATCCTCAATAGAAAGACCTTCAGTGAACCATCTTTTTTCATAGAATTCACTGTAATTTGGAAGATATGATTTAGGAACTATTCCTAAAACACTTCCTTTAAACAATAGAAAAGCACAATTGTATAAAGTACTTCCACAGAGAAGTGGTGCACCTACAGCAATTAAAATATCATGGTCTTTAGTAGATTCTAATATTTCAAAAATTCCATCTAAAGCTTTGCTTAGTAAGTATTCTTGTAAAAACAGATCTCCACAAGTATAAGCTGTTAAGCAAAGTTCTGGGAAAACTATGAATTTACTTTCATTTTTTACTGCATCATCTATGCACTGTAAAATATTTTTAACATTATAATCAACATCTGCAACTCTAGTTGTAGGGCAAGCAGCTGCGACTTTTATAAAATCCATTTAATCACTCCTTGCAATTATAAAATTTAAGTTTTTTTATTGGTTTATAAGATATAGTTCTAATATAATTAAATACGTTTTAAGTATATTTTGCTTAGTAAACATAAACATATCCTAATAATTATATACTAACATGTTTGTGAAATCAAAAAAAGATAAAAGGTATAAAATAACTCTTTTTGAGTTAATAAATATCTTGAAATATTCATAAATACACTGTATAATATAAAATAAGATTACAAATTCAAGTATGTATGTAAAAATTGGACAGTAAATCTTAGAACTAATATTATAATGTTTTTAAGGAGGGAATTTGTATGGGGGCGGCAGTTTTTTGGTTAGTTATAGCTATATGCGTATTTGCAATAGATATTTTAACTAGTAATTTTTGTTTTACACTATTTGCAGTAGGTGCTGTCGTAGCTGCAGTGTGTGGAGTAATGGAAGTACCATTTATAATTCAAATAATAGTATTTTCTGTACTAAATATAATATCATTTGCAGTTGGATACCCGTTACTCAAGAAAAAATTTAAAGCAGCAAACGAAAGAATACCACTAATGGAAGAAACATATGTAGGAAAAATTATGATAAGCGAAAAAGAGATTAGAGATAAAGCCCAAGTTAAAGTTGGTGGAGAATATTGGACTGTAATAAATGAAGGCGATATTATTCACAAAGGGGACAAGTTTACTATCAAAGGAATAGAAGGTATAAAATTAAAAATTGAAAAGGTTCAGGAGGACTAGATTATGAGTGTTATTATAATTTTAGGGGTTATTTTACTATTAATATTAATAGTAGTTATATCATCAATTAAGGTTGTAAATACAGGGTATTTGTATGTTGTAGAAAGATTTGGACAATTTCACAGAGTGTTAGAGCCAGGCCTACATTTTATTGTGCCATTTGTAGATTTTGTTAGAAGAAAGGTTTCCACAAAACAACAAATTTTAGATGTGGAGCCACAATCGGTTATAACTAAAGATAATGTTAAAATATTAGTAGACAATGTTATATTTTATAAGGTATTGAATGCAAGAGATGCGGTTTATAATATTGAAAGTTATCAATCAGGTATTGTATATTCGGCTACAACTAATATGAGAAATATATTAGGTAATATGTCATTAGATGAAATTTTATCAGGAAGAGATTCAATAAATCAAGATCTATTAAGCATTATTGATGAAGTTACTGATGCTTATGGTATAAAAATACTTTCGGTTGAAATTAAAAATATAGTTCCACCAGCTGAAATCCAACAAGCAATGGAAAAACAAATGAAAGCTGAAAGAGATAAGAGAGCTATGATTCTTCAAGCAGAAGGTTTGAGACAATCTCAAATAGAAAAAGCAGAAGGAGAAAAACAAGCTAAAATTTTATCAGCAGAAGCAGAAAAGCAAGCAAATATAAGAAGAGCAGAAGGTTTAAAAGAATCTCAGTTACTAGAGGCAGAAGGTAAAGCAAAGGCTATAGAAGAAATAGCGATTGCAGAATCCCAAGCCATAAGAAAAGTAAATCAAGCTATTATTGAGTCTGGAACAAATGAAACTGTTATAGCATTAAAACAAGTTGAAGCACTTAAAGAAATGGCTAACAGTCCAGCAAACAAGCTTATATTACCAAATGAGACTTTATCATCTCTTGGAAGTATAGCTGCAATTGCAGATATGCTTAAATCATCAGCATCAGCAAAAAAATAAATACAAATTAAGAGAGCAAGGTAATTGCTCTCTTTTAAGTAGTGAACCAAAATCTTCGATTTTGTGTGAATCAGTTAAGCAGACATCTCGAATCTATGATTTGATGATGGTTGCTTACTCTGTGAGTAGAGTTTCCTTTAATTATGTTTGAGATATCGTTTTTGATGGAATTATTATATTATATAAGTAAGAATTAAATACAAAAATTTATCATTATAGAAGGGATTGGGTACAACTATACATGGATTATAGGGATAAAAGAAAAGAGAGAATATTAAATAGTCAAATGAAAAAGTTAATAAAGAGAGAAGAAAAGTTTTTTTATAAAAAAGAAAATGAATATATAAAAAATAAGATATTACCTTTAAAAGAGCAATTAGAAGAAAAAATCCCGAAAAATATGATAGAAACTTTTGAGAAAGCATTTGAAAAGGGATTTTATTATGTTTTTGAAAAAGGTACTACAGTAATAGAGAAAAGTTATAACTCAGAGAAAATTAGAAATGAAGCAGATATAGATGAATATATTTTATCTAAGCAGATGAATAACAAAAATTTAAGCAGAATAGATAAAAGAGTGAAAAAAGGTGTGCTTATAAATAAAGGAATCACAGCAGCTGAAGGGACATTACTTGGTATATTAGGAATTGGAATACCGGATATACCTGTATTTATTGGAGTAATATTAAAAACTGTGTATGAGATTTGTGTGAATTATGGATTTGATTATAAGTCCAAAAGTGAGAAGGCATTTATATTAAATATAATTTGTGCAAGTTCTATAAAAACAGATGAAAAAATTCTATATTCAAATGAAACAGATAGAATTGCATATAGTATTGAAAATAATCATGATCTTAAGGTTGATATAAATGAATTAATTGAGTCAGCTTCAAAATGTTTATCTGAAAATATAGTTGTGGCAAAAGTTATCCAAGGAATACCGATAGTTGGGATATATGGTGGAATATCAAATTATAGATTATTGGCTGATATAAGCGAAGTGGCAAGTATAAAATATAAAAAAAGATTATTATCTAAATTGAAAAATACGCTTTAGCTTAGATGAACTTGTTGCGTTTGAGTGTGCCTCAATTTTATTATTGAAAGATTAGCAAAAAAATATTAATATAGACTATGTAGTATAAAAACAAATTGAGGTGAAGAAATGAAAAAGAAAAATATAATGAGCTTTATACTTTTATTAATACTTTCTTTTTCTTTAATTGGTTGTAATCTTAAAGATGATTATATACTTCAAACAAAAGAAGATACAGATGAAAAGCCATCTGCAGATAAGGTTAATGAAGTTTTTGAATCAGATAAGATGAAGGAATTAATGGATAAATTAAAGTCTAACCCTAAGGAAATTTCTGATAAAGTTAATGAAGTAGATAGTGATACTACACGTGTAATGAAAGAATTAAATGATAAAGCAGATGAATTGACTGACGAGCTCAATAATGCTGATTTTGAAGGAAAAAGTGAAGATATTAAAAATAAATTTGATGATATATCTAATAAATTAGATGAAATTAAAGATAATGTTGATGATGCAAAAGATAGAGCAGATACATTTAAGGATCCAATTGATAAAAAGCAAGTAACAGATACAGTAGATGAATTTACATCACATATGAATAACCTTGAAAGAGCGATAGATAGAATAGCAACCACTAGATAAAATTTATAGTTCCAAGTTTTTGACAGGTATAATGGGCTAATGTAGCTTTCGTTATACCTGTTATAATTTAGAATATAAAAAATACTTGATTCTTTTGCTTTAGTATGATAAAGTGATAAATAGAAAGTGATGTAGGGGGTTATTACATATGAAAATAAATAGTTTAATAAAAAAATTAACAGTAGTTGCTATCATAGCTACATTGGGAGTAAGCTTGGTTGCATGTGGCGGGAATGCCAATAAATCATCAGAATCAAAGGCAGCCAAAAGTGCATTAGATAAGGATGAATTAGTAATAGGTTTAGATGATACTTTTGTTCCAATGGGATTTAAAAATGAGAACGGGGAAATAGTTGGATTTGATGTTGATTTAGCAAATGCAGTAGGTAAAAAACTTAATAAAAAGGTGAAATTTCAATCAATTGATTGGAGTATGAAAGAAACTGAACTTAATAACGGTAATATAGATTTAATATGGAATGGATATTCAATTACTGATGAAAGAAAAGAAAAAGTTGAATTTTCAAAGCCATATTTAAGTAATACTCAAGTTATAGTAACATTAGCAGATTCTAATATTAAATCTAAAAATGATTTAGCAGGTAAAAAAGTTGGTGCTCAAAATGGATCAACAGCAGTAGATGCAGTTGAAGCAGCTAATGGCATCGAAAAAACTTTTGATGGTGGAAAACTTGTTACATTTGAAGATAATAATGCCGCATTAATGGATTTAGAAGCAAAGAGATTAGATGCAATTGTTGTAGACGAAATTTTAGCAAGATATTATATGAAAGCAAGAGGACAAGAAAAATATAAAATCTTAGATGAGAATTTTGGAAGTGAACAATACGGTGTTGGAATTAAAAAAGGTGATACTAAATTTGTAGAAGCTTTTAACAAAGCTTTAGATGAAGTTATTTCTGATGGAACTGCAGCAGAAATATCAAAGAAATGGTTCGAACAAGATATAATTCTTAAATAGTGCAAATTAGATAATCATAAATATTTATACAAATAGTTTGAAAATAAAGAGGAGGAAATAACTTTGAGTTATATTTTAGAGATAATGCCTCAAGTATTAGAGGGATTACAAGTTACATTAGAAATTTTTGTACTTACTTTAGTATTATCTATTCCACTAGGAGTAATAATCGCTGTAATGAGGACATCTAAATCTCTAATACTTAAACAAATAAGTGGAATATATATTCTTATAATGAGAGGCACTCCTCTGTTATTACAAATTATTGTAATCTTCTTTGGACTTCCGCTAGTAGGAATCAGCTTTGATAGATTTCCAGCAGCAATTTTAGCGTTTACTTTAAATTATGGAGCTTATTTTGGAGAAATATTTAGAGCAGGTATAGAGTCTATAGATAATGGACAAGTTGAAGGGGCTAAGGTTCTAGGCTTAAGTTCTAAACAAACATTTTTTAGAATAATACTTCCACAAGCATTTAAAACAGTAATACCACCAGTTGCAAATGAAATAACAACTTTAGTGAAGGATACTTCGTTAGTTTATGTAGTTGGTATGGACGAGCTATTAAAGATAGGTAAGACTGCTGCTAATAGAGATGTTTCGTTGGTACCACTTTTAATAGTTGGTGTTGTTTACTTAATAGTAATAGCAATTTTCAGTCAAGTATTAAAGAAAATTGAAGAGAAGTATGACTATTATAAATAGTGTGGAGGAAATTATATGCTTAAAGTAAGTAATTTGAAAAAAAGATTCGGAAATACAGAAGTTTTAAAAGGTGTTAATCTTCATATAAAAAAAGGTGAAATATTAGTTGTCGTTGGAAATTCAGGTGGTGGAAAGACCACATTACTTAGATGTGTAAATGAATTGGAACATTGTGATGAAGGCGATATAGAAGTTAACGGAAAAGTTTTATGTAAAAATGGTAAGTATGTAGATAAAAATGCGTTAAAAGAAATAAGAAAAGATATAGGGTTAGTATTTCAAAATTTTAACTTATTTCCACATATGAGTGTTTTAGAAAATCTTATTGAAGCACCTCAAAAAGTGTTGGGATGGTCAAAAGAAGAAGCTATAAAGAAAGCAGAAGAAACTTTAGGTTTTTTAGATTTATTAGGAAAAAAAGATAATTATCCATTTGAATTATCTGGCGGTCAAAAACAAAGAGTTGCTATTGGAAGAGCACTAGTGCTTGAACCTAAAATAATGTGCTTTGATGAGCCAACTTCTGCACTAGATCCAGGACTAACTGGAGAAGTTGCCAATTTAATAAAGCGTTTAAGTGAAAAAGGCATGAGTATGATGATTATAACTCATGATATGGATTTTGCTAAAAAAGTGTCAGATAGAATAGTATCAATGGATGCTGGAAAATTGCAAGAGGGTCTAATGTTCGAAGAAGATTAGCTATATTAGGATTGAGGTTGAATTAAACCTCAATTTTTTTAACAAATTATATATAAGTTAATAAAAGTTTTGATACATTATAAATTGAGAAGGTTTAAATTTAACAATTTGATTGTGAGAATTAGTGTTGAAATATGTGGCAAAGTGTGGTATTATAAGAATGTAAGATAATTCAAGATTTAATCAATACTGTACATTCGCCTCTGTTTCAGAGATTGGGTCTAGGTATCAGGTTATAATCTTTGGAAAAAGGGAGGATTTTTATAATGGAAGATAGAACTTTAGTATGTAAAGATTGTGGAAAGGAATTTGTTTTCACAGTTGGAGAACAAGAATTCTACAAAGAAAAAGGATTTGACAACGATCCAGTTAGATGTCCTGATTGTAGAAGAGCTAGAAAGCAACAAAGAAACAACAGAAACTTCGACAGATAGTAAGTTGTTGAGTCATAAGAGAAATCTTATGACTCTTTATTTTTTGTATGGAGAATTATACAATTTAAAATACGCTTGAAGAGATATATGTGTAAAAAATCTGCATATATGAAAAGAGTGCGAAGCACAATGAATAACTTAATTGCATCGACCGAAATTTTATTCTACTCTGGCAAATTATATCATTGGATGATGCATAAAGAATTATTAAAAGCAGAAAAACATATAGATTTTTATTGCTAAGAATAGAAAAATAAATTTTTAGACGTAGATAATTATAGGATTGATAGAAAACACTATAATTATCTGCGTCTTTTTTGAGCATAGATTATGTTAAAATTGATGCTTTATACTATAAAAATGTGCACGATTTAAGAAAAAGAAAAATGCTTTATAATACATAAAAATATATATTAAATAAATAAAATACGAATTATAAAAAAGAAATATAAATACATAGTTCGTAAAAACATAAATTAAATGAAATTTTAACATAAAATAGGTTGACAACATACGTGTTGAATGATAATCTTATGGTATCGATACGAAAGTTAGTAGAGTGTTATCAGAAAACATTCGCCATTACGAAGGTGTAGTGAGTAGGTAAATGAAAAAAATAACAAGTCCAACATACAAGTATAGTGTTGCGGTATTTTTTGAATGCACCTAGGCTAAATCTCATAATATTTTTTGGAGGAATTAAAATGTTAAATATTAGAAGCGTATTCGTTGAAAAGAAAAAAGGATTTAATGTAGAAGCTCAAAGTTTACTAAATGACTTTAGAGATAACTTGGGAGTAACTGGATTAGAAGACGTGAGACTTGTTAATAAATATATAATATCAGATATACCTGAAGAATATTATAATAAGGCTTTACATACAATTTTTTCTGAAGCAACAGTAGATGTAGTTTACGAATCAGAATTACCAATGAATGAAGGAGAAATAGCTTTTGGTGTAGAATATTTGCCAGGTCAATACGACCAAAGAGCAGATTCAGCTTCAGAATGTCTAGCTCTATTAACAGCAGAAGACAAGGTAGAAATAAAATCAGCTAAAGTAGTAGTATTAAAAGGAAACCTTTCAAAAGATGATATTGAAAAAATTAAGAAATATTATATAAACCCAGTCGATTCTAGGGAAGTAGATATAAATAGCAAAGATTTATCGTCACTTTCAAACATACCTAAAGATGTACAGATCTTAGATGGATTTACCAGCAAGACATTGGATCAATTAAAAGAATTTCATAGTGGACAAGGTTTGGCTATGAGTATTGATGATCTTCTTATGATTCAAGATTATTTCAAAGGAGAGAAAAGAGATCCAAGCATAACTGAGATTAAAGTTATAGATACATACTGGTCAGATCACTGTAGACATACAACATTCTCAACTATCTTAGAAGATGTCCAAATTGAAGATAATAAATATACGGCTCCAATAAAAGCAAGTTATGAAGGTTATATAAAATCTAGATCATATGTTTATGGCGAAAAAGAAAAGAATAAAACTCTTATGGATATGGCAGTAATTGCTATGAAAGAACTTAGAAAAAGAGGAAAACTTGAAGATTTAGATATTTCCGAAGAAATAAATGCTTGTTCAATTAACGTAAAAATTGAAACTGATAAAGGCATGGAAGATTACTTAGTAATGTTCAAGAATGAAACACATAACCATCCAACAGAAATTGAACCTTTTGGTGGAGCAGCAACATGTCTTGGTGGAGCTATAAGAGATCCACTATCAGGAAGAACTTATGTATATCAAGCAATGAGAGTTACAGGAGCAGCAGATCCAACAGTTCCAGTTGAAGATACATTAGAAGGAAAACTTCCTCAAAGAAAGATAACACTTGGAGCAGCTCATGGGTATAGTTCATATGGAAATCAAATTGGTCTCGCAACAGGTCAAGTTGAAGAAGTATATCATCCAAACTATGCAGCTAAGAGAATGGAAGTTGGAGCAGTTATTGCAGCAGCACCTAAGGAAAATGTGGTAAGAGAAGAACCAGCTTTAGGCGATGTAATTATCTTACTAGGTGGAAGAACTGGAAGAGATGGTGTTGGAGGAGCTACAGGTTCATCTAAGGAACATACGGTAGATTCAATAAATGAATGTGGAGCAGAAGTACAAAAAGGTAATGCTCCGACAGAAAGAAAACTTCAAAGATTATTTAGAAATTCTAAAGTAGCAAAGATGATTAAGAGATGTAATGACTTTGGTGCAGGTGGAGTTTCAGTTGCGATTGGAGAACTTTGCAGAGGATTAGATATAGATTTAGATAAAGTTCCAAAGAAATATGAAGGTTTAGATGGAACAGAACTTGCAGTTTCAGAATCACAAGAAAGAATGGCAGTAGTTGTAACAAAAGAAAATGCAGATGAATTTATAAGACTTTCTAATGAAGAAAATTTAGAGGCTACGTTGGTAGCACATGTTACTGATACAGACAGACTTAGATTATTCTGGAGAGGTAAAAACATAGTTGATTTAAAGAGAACATTCTTAGATACAAATGGTGCTACTCAAAAGACAAATGTTACAGTTAAAGCTCCAGTTGATTATCCATATGTGGTAGCAGATATTGATGTTAAAGAAGAATGGATAAATAACTTAAGAAAATTAAATGTATCATCTCAGCAAGGATTATCAGAAAGATTTGATGCAACAATAGGTCATGGAACAGTACTTATGCCTTTTGGTGGTAAATATGCAAAAACTCCAGCAGAAGGAATGGCAGCTAAAATCCCAGTTCTAGATGGAGAAAGTGCAGATGCCACATTGATGACATTTGGGTTTAATCCAGAACTTGGAACATGGAGCCCATACCACATGGCATATTATGCAGTAATTGAAAGTATATCAAAACTTGCAGCTATGGGTGGAGATTACAGAAAAGCTAGACTTACATTCCAAGAGTATTTTGAAAGATTAGGATCAGAAAGCTCTAGATGGGGTAAACCATTTGCAGCATTGCTTGGTGCATATGAAGCTCAAATGGCATTTGAAACAGCAGCAATCGGTGGTAAGGACTCAATGTCAGGAAGCTTTGGAGATTTAGATGTACCTCCAACATTAGTATCATTTGCTGTAGGAGTAGAAAAAGCTAGAAATATAATATCACCAGAATTTAAAGAAGCAGGATCAAGTTTAGTTTTACTTCAAACTGAAAAACTAGAAGATGGAACTATAAATTTAGATAAGCTTAAGAAGAACTTAGACGTACTATATAAATTAATTCAAGATGAAAAAGTAATTTCATCATCTGCTGTTAAGTATGGTGGAGTTTCAGAAACAGTTACTAAAATGACACTTGGAAATAGAATTGGTGTAGAAATTGATAACTTAACAAAGGATGAATTATTTGGATTTAACTATGGAACTATAGTACTAGAAGTTAAGAACAATATTAATGTAGAAAATGAATTTAAAGATTGCTTATACAAAGAAATAGGTAAGACAATAAGCTCTGAAGCTATAGTTTCTAAACAATATGACTTAAATCTAAGCATTCAAGCTTTAGAAAAAACTTACGAAGAAAAACTAAGCTCAGTATTTAAAATTAAAACTGAAGATGTAGAAGGAAAAGTAGAAACAGTTTTATATGATAAAAAATCAAAACTTTCTCCAGCAATTAAAGTAGCTAAGCCAAAGGTTGTAATTCCAGTATTCCCAGGAAACAACTGTGAATATGACTGTGCTAGAGCATTTGAAAAAGAAGGAGCAGAAGTTACTCAAGTAGTATTTAGAAATATTACGAAGGAAGCTCTTAATGATTCAATTGAAAGACTTGCAAAAGAAATAAGTACAGCTCAAATTCTTATGATTCCAGGAGGGTTCTCAGCAGGGGATGAACCAGATGGTTCAGGTAAATTCATTGCCAATGCTCTTAGAAATGAAAAGATAAGTAATAGCGTAATGGAATTACTTAAGAATAGAGATGGATTAGCACTTGGTATTTGTAACGGCTTCCAAGCGTTAATTAAATTAGGATTAGTACCATATGGGGAAATAGTTGATATTAAAGAAGACATGGCTACCTTGACGTACAATAATATAAATAGACATATGTCTTCAATTATAAGTACAAAAGTCGTTTCAAATAAATCACCTTGGTTTAGTGAAGTTAACGTAGGAGATATACATTCAGTTGCAATCTCCCATGGTGAAGGAAGATTTGTTGCACCAGAAAGCTTAATTAAAGAATTAATTGCCAATGGTCAAGTGGCAACTCAATATGTTGATTTTGATGGAAATGTATCATTAAATATGCCATTCAATCCAAATGGATCAATGTACGGAATAGAAGGTATAACAAGTCCAGATGGAAGAGTTTTAGGTAAGATGGCTCATAGCGAAAGAATAGGAACAGATTTATATAGAAATATTCCAGGAGACTTTGATCAAAAGATCTTCAAAGCAGGAGTAAATTACTTTAAGTAGATAAGTGAAGCTCCAAATTTTACATTTGGATAGCTGAACTTAGTTAATGCCTAAAAGCGTTAACTTCCTTAAAAATGATTTGGTGTGAATCACTTACTCAGCGAGCATATGCGAGTCGAGTTTCCTTTAAAAAAGATTTGTTCTTTATGAAGGTTGATTAAGTAAGTTTCTGGGCGTCTTATTAGCTAGAATGATAAAGTGCCCAGAATATAAGAATATAAGAATATAAGAATATAAGAATATAAGAATATAAGAACTTAAATATGAAAATAGTTTTATATTTAAAAACTTAAAAAGGTATATATGTAAGAAGTTAAATTTTAAAATATGTATAAAGTTAAGTATATAAATATTTAAAAAGATAAATATGAAGATATGTAAATAGATAAATATATAAATATGTAAATATTTATAGTTGTAATGCGGGTTGGGGATATTTAAAGGAAACTCGACTCACTTCGTTCGCTGAGTAAGTTCGAAGGGCGAAATCAAAGATTTCGATTCTCACTTATAGTAATAATGCGGGCTGCGGGTATTTAAAGGAAACTCGACTCACGTTCGTTCGCTGAGTGCTCACAGAGTAAGCGACCATCATCAAATCATAGATTTGAGATGTCTGCTTAAGTTCGAAGAGCGAAATCGTAGATTTCGATTCTCACTTATAATGCGGGTTGCAGATACTTAAAGGAAATATATAAATTAAAAAACAGGAGGCTTAAGATGCAAGTAGCAATATTTTTTGGAAGTAAATCAGACACAGAGGTTATGAGGGGAGCGGCAAATGCTTTAAAGGAATTTGGAGTAGAATATAAAGCATTTATACTTTCAGCTCATAGAGTACCAGAAAAATTAGAAGAAACATTAGAAGAAATTCAAGCTCAAGGATGCCAAGTTATTATAGCTGGAGCAGGGCTTGCAGCACATTTACCAGGAGTAATAGCATCAAAGACAATACTTCCTGTAATAGGAGTTCCAGTTAAGGCAGCTCTTGAAGGTGTTGATGCATTATATTCTATAGTACAAATGCCAAAATCAATTCCAGTTGCTACTGTTGGTATAAATAACAGCTACAATGCAGGAATGTTAGCGGTTCAAATGTTATCAGTTAATAATGATGAATTAAAAAATAAATTAAAAGAATTCAGATTAAATATGAAGAAAAAATTCATTGAGGAAAATGCGGAAGGGGTAGAACTATAATGGAAAAATTAGAAATGTTATATGAAGGAAAAGCAAAGAAAATTTACGCAACAGATAAGGCTGACGAAGTAATTGTATATTACAAAGATGATGCAACAGCATTCAATGGAGAAAAGAAAGGCCAAATCGAAGATAAAGGTATAATGAATAATGCTATAACTTCAGTATTGTTTGAAATATTAGAAAAAGCAGGAGTTAAAACTCACTTTATAGAGAAACTAAATGATAGAGAACAATTATGTAAAAAGGTTGAAATAGTTCCACTTGAAGTAATAGTGAGAAATGTTGCAGCTGGAAGCATGGCTAAGAGATTAGGTCTTGAAGAAGGATTTAAACTTAAGACTACTGTATTTGAATTATCATATAAAGATGACTCATTAGGAGATCCATTAATAAATGATTATCATGCAGTTGGAATTGGTGCAACTACTTTTGAAGAATTAAAAGTAATCTATGATATGACAGCAAAAATTAATGACACTCTTAAAGCTGTATTTAAAGAACAAAACATAAACTTAATCGACTTTAAAGTTGAATTTGGTAGATGTGCTGATGGAACAATAGTTTTAGCTGACGAAATCTCACCAGATACTTGCAGATTCTGGGATGCAACAACAGGAGAAAAATTAGATAAAGATAGATTTAGAAGAGACTTAGGTAATGTTAAAGATGCTTATGTTGAAATATTAAAGAGAATTTCTAAGTAGTATATATTTAGAATCAGATTTATTATAAAATTTATATTAGAATGCAATTAGTAATGCACAATGAGGGAACTAAGTTCACAGAGGAAGGTTGAGAATTCATAAATTAAGTCTTGAGTGTTATTTTAAATTCTTATCTATCTGATGAATTTTGATGAATTATGTGATTTAGAAGTCCAAAAAAATTTCATCCTTAATTGTGCATTAGTTCTCATGTATTTTAAGTTTTCTAAAAATAGATTAGTGAAAGGATTGTATAGATGAGTAATCCGAATTTTGAATTAATAATGGATCCAAGTAATGATAAATTTAAGGATGAGTGTGGGGTATTTGGAGTATATACTAATAAGCCAATAGATGTAGCATCAATGACTTACTATGGACTTTATGCTCTTCAACATAGAGGGCAGGAAAGTGCTGGAATTGCAGTAGCAGATGGTGAAAAAATTGACATACATAAAGGATTAGGTTTAATCACTGAAGCATTTAAGCAGGAAGATTTACAAAAGCTAAAAGGTCATATAGCTATAGGTCACGTAAGATATTCAACTGCTGGTGGAAAAGGCATCGAAAATGCTCAGCCAATACTCGTTTCATCAAAGATGGGACCAATAGCTATGGCTCATAACGGAACTTTAGTAAATGCAGATGTAATAAAAGAATTACTTGAAGATGGAGGACAAATCTTTCATACTACAACAGATTCTGAAGTAATTGCATGTCTTATAGCAAGAAGTGCAAAAAAAGGTTTTGCAAAGGCAGTAGTTGATGCTATGTCAGCTGTTAGAGGATCATTTGCATTAACTATTATGTCAAAGAATAGATTAATTGGGGCTAGAGATCCACATGGAATTAGACCACTTTCGTTGGGGAAAATTGAAGAAGGTTACATTCTAACTTCAGAAAGCTGCGCTTTAGATGCAATAGGTGCTGAATTTGTAAGGGATATAGAACCAGGAGAAATAGTTATAATAGACAGTGAAGGAATAAGTTCATATAGATATTCTGAAAATACTAAATGTCAGACATGTGCTTTTGAATATATATATTTTGCTAGACCAGACTCTAGAATTGATGGGCTTGAAGTTCATACAACAAGAGTTAAAGCAGGAGAACAGTTATACAAAGAGCATCCATTAGATGCAGATGTTGTTATAGCAGTTCCAGACTCTGGAATACCAGCAGCTATCGGATATGCAAAGGCTTCTGGAATACCTTATGATACTGGATTTATTAAAAATAGATACGTTGGAAGAACTTTTATATCGCCATCTCAAGAAATAAGAGAAAGAGCAGTCGCAGTAAAGTTAAATCCACTAAAATCAAACTTAGAAGGAAAAAGAGTTATACTTATTGATGACTCAGTAGTAAGAGGTACTACATCAAAACATTTAGTTGAATCACTTAGACGTGCAGGTGTAAAAGAAGTTAGTTTCTTACTAGCATCACCAAGTGTTAAGTATCCATGTTATTTTGGAATAGATACACCTTATAGAAGTGAGCTTGTTGCTGCTAATAATACTATAGAAGAGATTAGAGATATGATTGGAGCAGATTATTTAGGATATCTAAGTGAAGAAGGTGTTTATAAGAGCTGTGGTGATAGAGAAGAATTTTGTATGGGATGCTTTAATGGAGTTTACCCAGTTGCAACACCAGTAGAGAAAGAGATATAGACATCTAAGGCACATTCATCTATTGTTTTTTGAATATGTCAATAGCATTTTGAAAGGTGGAGTTAATAAATGATTACTTACAAAGAAGCGGGAGTTAACATAGAAGAAGGATATAAGTCAGTTAAGCTTATAAAAGAATACGCAGCAAGAACTATGAGTCAATATGTTTTAAATGGTCTTGGAAGTTTTGCTGGAATGGTTGAATTACCATCAGGCTATGAAAAACCAGTTTTAGTTTCTGGAACTGATGGAGTAGGAACTAAACTAGAAATCGCATTTAAGAACAAGAAGTACGATACAGTTGGTATTGACTGCGTAGCTATGTGCGTAAATGATATTTTATGCCATGGGGCAAAACCATTATTTTTCTTAGATTACATAGCTTGTGGGAAGCTTGAAGCTGAAGTTGCAGCAGATTTAGTTAAAGGTATATCAGATGGATGTGTTGATTCTGACTGCGCATTAATTGGTGGAGAAACAGCTGAAATGCCTGGATTTTATTCAGATGGAGAATATGATATGGCTGGATTTGCTGTTGGTATAGCTGATAAAGATAAGATTATTAATGGAAGCAATATTAAAGATGGAGATAAATTAATTGGTATAGCTTCTTCTGGAATACATTCTAATGGATATTCATTAATCAGAAAAATATTCCCAGATTTAAATGAAGAATTTAATGGTGAAGAAGTATGGAAGACATTAATTACACCAACTAAGATTTATGTAAAACCAGTACTTAAATTGTTAGAAAGCTATGAAATTAAAGGTATGGCTCATGTTACAGGTGGTGGATTTATAGAAAATGTTCCAAGAATGTTCAATGGTGGAGACTTCACAGCTGTAATTAACAAAGATTCATATCCACTTCCAGCTATATTTGAAAGAATCATTGAAAAAGGTGTAGATAAGGAACATATGTATAATACTTTTAACATGGGAATAGGGTTTGTTCTTGCTGTTAAAGATGAAGATGTGGAACCTATTATAAAGGCTTTAGTAGAAATGGGAGAAAAAGCTTATGAAATAGGATACGTAACATCTGGGGGTGAAGGTATTTGTTTAAAATAGCGGTCTTGGTTTCTGGGGGCGGAACAGACCTACAATCGGTAATAGATGCGGTGGAAAATAACTATATGAATGTTAAGATAGAGATGGTTATAGGAAGCCGTGATAATATTTATGCTTTAGAGAGGGCTAAAAAGCATAATATAGATACTTTTGTAGTTACTAGGCGTGAGTATGGTGAAGAATCATCTAACAAGATCTTAGAATTAACAAAGGGAAAGGTTGATTTAATAGTTCTTGCAGGATTTTTGGCAATTTTAGATGGGGAAATATTAAAAGAATTTGATAATAGAATTATAAATATTCATCCATCTTTAATTCCATCGTTTTGTGGACCTGGAATGTACGGATTAAAGGTTCATGAAGCCGTAATTAAAAGTGGTGTAAGATTTTCAGGATGTACAGTTCACTTTGTAAATTCCGAAGTTGATGGTGGTGCTATACTTCTTCAAGAAGTTGTGCCAGTTTATTTTGAAGATGATGCGGAAACGCTTCAAAAGAGGATTTTAGAAAAAGAACACGAAATATTACCTAAGGCAATTAAGTTAATTAGCGAAAATAAAATCAGATTAATTGATGGTAGAGTCAAGATAGAAGAATAAAGGAGGCCTTTTCGTGAAAAAGAGAGCTTTAATAAGTGTATTTGATAAAGAGGGAGTTTTAGATTTTGCTAAATTTTTAGTATCTAAAGATGTTGAAATTGTATCAACAGGTGGAACTTATAAATATTTGAAGGAAAATGGATTAAATGTAATTGAAATCAATGAAGTTACTGATTTTCCTGAAATGTTGGATGGAAGAGTTAAAACACTTCATCCATTAGTTCATGCTGGAATATTAGCTATAAGAGACAATGAAGAACATATGAATACATTAAAAGGAAGAAATATTCATACTATAGATTATGTAGTTGTAAATCTATATCCATTCTTTGAGAAAGTTAAAGAAGATTTAGAATTTGAAGAAAAGGTTGAATTTATAGATATTGGTGGACCTACAATGCTTAGAGCAGCAGCTAAGAATTTTCAGGATGTTGTAGTAATTTCTGATAAAAATGACTATAAAGTTGTTATGGAAGAGATTGAATCAGATGGAGAAACTTCTTATAAGACTAAGAAGAAATTGGCTGGTAAAGTGTTTAATCTTATGAGTGCTTATGATGGGGCTATTTCAAACTTCTTATTAGCTGATGATGAGGAAGAATATCCAGAATATCTTTCAGTTTCATATAAGAAGATGCAAAGTCTTAGATATGGCGAAAATTCACATCAAACTGCAGCTGTTTACGCATCAACAATGCTTGATGGAGCTATGAACACTTTTGAAACATTAAATGGTAAGGAATTATCTTATAATAACTTCAAAGATGTGGATATAGCTTGGAAATGTGCTAATGAATTTGATGAACCAGCATGTTGTGCATTAAAACATAATACACCTTGTGGTGTTGCAATTGGAAAAGATTCTTATGAAGCTTATATGAAGGCATATGAAGTAGATCCAACTTCAATATTTGGTGGAATCATTGGATTTAATAGAAAAGTAGATAAGAAAACTGCTGAAGAAATGGTTAAAATTTTCTTAGAAGTTATAGCTGCACCAGAATATGATGAAGATGCTTTAGAAGTTTTAAAGACTAAAAAGAACTTAAGAGTTCTTAAATTCCATAATACTCCAAAGGCAGATAAATATATGGTTACAGTTGATGGAGCAATGCTTGTTCAAGAGGAAGACAATAAATTAGTAGAAGAAATTAAAGTTGTAACTGAAAAGAAACCAACTGATGAGGAAATGAAAGATTTATTATTCGGAATGAAAGTAGTTAAATACGTTAAATCTAATGCTATAGTTGTTGCTCATAATGGAATAGCACTTGGAATTGGCGGAGGTCAAGTTAACAGAATCTGGCCAACAGAAGATGCTTTAAAGAGAGGAAAAGGAGCTACAATCCTTGCATCAGATGCTTATTTCCCATTTAGAGATGTAGTTGATGAAGCTGCTAAAAACGGTATTAAAGCTATAATTCAACCAGGTGGTTCAATGAATGATCAAAAATCAATAGATGCTTGTAATGAACATGGGATAGCAATGGTATTTACAGGATATAGACATTTTAAACACTAATATAAATAAGTTATTTTTATTAGGTAATTAAGCAATAAATTCTATATTGAATTGAAAATATATAATAAAAACCCTGTGTTTTTTTAAAGTTAATTGTTATAGATAAACAAGTTATGAATTAGACTTATGCTTTGAAATGATTCCCGCATTAGAAAGAAAGGGTACTCTTTTGTGCAGTGTTGCATTTGAGAATATGGCTGTAGGATTTCTTCATTAGAAGTTGTTCCATTTTTGCTTGTACCAATCTTGTATTGGGAGCATGCAGAAATGGACGCAACTTTTGATGTTAGAAATCCACAGTTATATTCTTTAAGTCAACCGAAACAATGGAGTATCCTTTCTTTCGGTTGGTTGTAACATAAGCTATGGGTGTATACTGTTTATCTATAACGGAATATTATTTTGGAGGTATGTAAATGAAACTTCTTTTAATTGGTTCAGGTGGTAGAGAACATGCTTTGGCTTGGAAACTTGCAAAAAGTGAAAAGGTTGAAAAAATATTTGTTGCTCCAGGTAACGGTGGAACTGCAATTGAAAATAAATGCGAAAATGTAAACATAACTGATATTGATGAATTAATTAAATTTGCTAAGGAAGAAATTATTGATCTTACAATAGTTGGGCCAGAAGATCCTTTAACAAAGGGAATTGTTAATAAGTTTAAAACAGAAGGATTAAAGATATTTGGACCAGCTGAAAATGGAGCAATGCTTGAAGGTAGTAAAAGCTTTTCTAAAGAGTTTATGAAAAAGTATGGCGTTAAGACAGCAGAATACGAAACATTTACAGATGTCAATGAAGCGCTTAAATATTTAGAAGTATGTCCTTATCCAACAGTGGTTAAAGCAGATGGTCTTGCAGCAGGAAAAGGCGTTGCTATATGTGAAACTAAAGAAGAAGCAATAGATGCAGTAAAATCGTATATGGTAGATGATATCTTCAATGGAGCGGGTCAAAAAATAGTAATTGAAGAATTCCTAGAAGGTGTTGAGGCATCAATTCTATCTATAACTGATGGAAAGACAATAATTCCGTTCATATCAGGTAAAGACCATAAGCAGATATTTGATGGAGGTAAAGGACCAAATACAGGTGGAATGGGAGTATTAGCACCAAATCCTTATGTGACAGAAGATGTGATGAAGGATTTCGAAGAAAATATTATGGCTAAGACTTTAATTGGTATTAGAGAAGAAGGCTTTGATTATAAAGGAATAATCTTCTTTGGTATTATGATTACTGCAAAAGGAACTTATCTTTTGGAATATAATGTAAGAATGGGAGATCCTGAAACACAATCAGTTCTTTATCTAATGGAAAGTGACTTAGTAGAAGTCATTGAAGCAGCATTAAGAGAAGAACTAGATAAAACCACAATTAAGTGGAATGATGGTATCTGCATAAATGTCGTTTTAGCATCTAAAGGATATCCAGGAGATTTTGTTAAAGGATATGAGATAACAATTGATGAAAAAGTTAAAGATAAAGTATTCTTAGCAGGAGCTAAAGCAGAAGATGGAGTTTTAAAGACTAACGGTGGAAGAGTATTATCAGTTATTGGCCTTGGAAAAACTCTAGAAGAAGCCAGAAAAGACGCTTACGAAAATATTAAATATGTTACTTTTGAAGGGGCATATTGTAGAAGTGATATAGGAACACATAAATAAATATATTAAAGAAATGAGCTATTAGGTATTATCATGATTTAATCAATAACACCTGATAGTTTATTTTTTGCTATATATACCGCGGTAAGTTTCTATATCATAGTCTTAATTAAGAGCTGGTTTGCTAGAAATTTAAATATAAATTTTTTATTATAGGACATATGTTAAAGTTTGTATATATTTTTTTTATTAACTATTTGTTCATTGATTTCCAACTGATTACATGTTAAAATAATCATTAAATAGGAATATTATGTATATAAGGAAACTGTGATTCGAATATTTACTTGGGCACTTTATATTCGATGAGTTAATAGTGCAACCGACCTTTTTATTAAGGTCGGTCTTTTTTTGTCCGCTTAAATAAGTGTATAGATAATAAATTAAAATTGAGGTGCAATCTTTATGTTATTTTTTAATAGGTTAAAGAAATATGATGAACATGGGTTTGATTCAAAAGGAATTCATAAAAACGGTACAAAATTTAATGAAGAGGGTTTTGATAAAAAAGGGGTTCATAAAAATGGCACATATTTTAATACAGAAGGCTACAATATAGACGGGTACGATAAATATGGATATGATAAAGAAGGATATAATAGCGGAGGATATGACAGGCAAGGATATAACAAGATGGGATATAATATAAAAGGATATGATAGGCAAGGGGAATTTTTAGAAACAAGATATAAATGGAAAGTGAAATAGAAAAATAAAAATTGCTATAAATTAATTCAATAATATATGATGCAAAAATAATTCTTCATAAAATTTCTAAAAATATTGCAATAATTCTAGGCATAATTGTGAAATGTGAATTGTGCATTGCAACATATATGTTTATTTCGTGGGGTTACGGAAATTTTGATGGAAATCATTAAATGCAGGGGTGTATCTACTCGCGCATGTTCTAAATTTCGTTAGGACAAGCAAGGGAAGAACAGCTCTGCATTAACTGTTTTTAACAGCTTATTTTTATGTACTCTTAGTTTGAATATAGATAAACAATTTAAGAATTAGACTTATTAGATGAACATATTTGCAAAGTTGATAAAACTTCAATCTCATATCTTCACTAGAAATCATAAATATATTTTCATAGCTTTTCGGAATCAAAATATTTATGATTTCAGTAATTTATCACATAAGTCTAATTTTAAATTTAGATATCTGTATTGCAAGAATTTTAGCCGTAATTGTGAATTGTGAAATGTGCATTGTGAATTGTAACAAACATATGCTAATAAGTTTTTATTAAAAATTTCTAGGAATATATTGACATGTAATTCTACAGGGTGTAGTATAAAAATATAAATACTACACCTTGTAGAATTACATAGAGGAGATGATTAAATATGAAGCTAGGAAAGATATCGGACGCTGAAATGGAGATAATGAAAATAATATGGAAAAAGAATGATCAAATTACTACAGCTGAGATTTTAGACGCGCTTCCAAAAGAAAATTCATGGAAGGTAACAACGATAATGACGTTGATATCAAGATTAACTGAAAAGGGGATTTTGAGTGTAACTAAAGTAGGAAAGTTAAATAATTATTTTCCTAAGATTACAGAAGAAGAATATAGAGCTATTCAAACGGATAATTTCTTAGAAGATATGCATAAGGGATCAGTTAAAAACTTTATGGCAACATTGTTTAATAATAAGAAAATAAGTAATAAGGATATTGCAGAGTTGAAAGAATGGCTCAAAGAGGTGTAGGCATATGAATATTCTAAATTATATTTTGGAAATGTCACTAGCAGGCAGTTTTATGTTTTTAATACTTTGTTTATTTAGGCCATTTACTAAGAAAACTTTTAGTGCTACTTGGAATTATTATATGCTATTTATAACGCTTTTAATTTTTATTATACCTATTGGGAGTTTTGTTAAACTGCCTCAAATAGTGGAACATAAGAATTATTTATCGATGCAGGATAAGAATACGGTAGTGCAGCAAAATTATGAAAAGATGCTGAAGAGCAATGATAAAAGTGATGAGATAAGAGTTTTGCAAGGGGATGGTACACTTAAGCCTGTGAGCCAGAGTCAAGTAGACTTAAAGCAGACAAGTAAGTATGGCTCAAAAAATAATGAATAGAGATATGTTACTTTATGCATGGATATTAGGTGTACTCATACTAGTAATTAAGGAAACTTACGTATATATTTCTTTTTATGAAAAACTTAAAAGTGTAAGTGATATCATTGAGGATGAGTCTATAATTAATGTTTTTGAAAACTGTAAGAAAAAATTAAATATATATAGGAGGATAATTTTAAAAGAATGTGGCGGCATTAAAAGTCCAATGATTACAGGAATATTAACACCTACTATCACAATTCCTAAGATGGACCATAATCTGGATAAGCTTGAAATAATACTGGATCATGAATTAATTCATTTTAAACGTAAAGATTTATGGGTGAAGGTAGTTGCACTTTTAGCAAATGTAATCAATTGGTTTAATCCCATTGTTTATATTATTAGAAATAGGATAAATATAATTTGTGAGCTGTCTTTAGATGAACAACTTATAAAGAATATGGATAAATCAAAAAGAAAATATTATGGAGAAATTATATTAGAGTTAATAGAATATTCTCAGAATAAATCCCTAAGCTTAGGGGCATCAGTTTGTAAAAGTAGAAAGGAGATTGAGACACGATTGAAAAATATAGTGTTTTTTAAAAAGTCAAAAAAAATAATTGTTTGTATTTCACTTATAGTAACTATGATTTTTACATCTACAAGTTTGCTCGCTTCAAAGACTGTATTTGCTAGTAATAGTGATACAGCAAAAAGTGCTAAAGGGGCAGAATTTGCAGTATTTGTAACAGATGATGGGTTATATATGTCTGAATTAAAAGAAAATAACCCAGTTCTTCTTGATAAAAATGAAAAAATTAAATTGCCGAAAATATCTAAAGATGGGTCATATGTTGCTTATACTAAAGAAGATGATTTATATATTTGCAATATAGACACTCGTGAGGTAATTGAAGTAGCTAAAAATGTAGAGTCATATGACTGGAATAATTCTGGAAACCTAATTTGCTCTGTTAAAAATGCAGGTATGTCTATGTATAATACCAATACTAAAAAGTTAGTGGATATTATAAGCAATGAGTATGATTATTTTAATATAAATTGCGATAGTAAAAATAAGGTATATGCTAATAAACAGCTAGAAAGTACTACAGACAAAGGGAAAACTATTAAATCAATAGGTGTAATTAGCTATGACTTAGATACTAAAGAAGAGAATGTTATTTTGGAAGGTAAAGAAGGAAATAATAAAGAGATTGGAGAGCAGTATACAGCATCTGAGTTATTTGAATCCATTGGATCAAGACCTAATGTTGAAAGAATATCAAGTGATGATAGATATATGTATATATGGAACAAACCTAATTCAGGCTCAATGTCAGCTGATATGACAGAATTTGCAGTATATGATCTTTTAAGCAATAAATTTATAGAAAATAATAATATGATTGCATTAGCATATAAAGATAATATTTCTCAAAATCCAGTGGATAGCAGCATAGTTGCTGTTAATAATGGCGAATATAGAGACATGTATAGTAATAAGGCATTAGGAATTTTCGATATCAAAGCTAACAAATTTACAAGTCTAATTCCAGAAAATCAAGTGTCAATGACACCGGATTATTCCAGTGACGGAAAGAATATAGTATATTCTGGAGCTAATGCCTTAAAAGATGACATATCACAAAGTTCGAAAAACTGGGAAAGTGAACCGCACTATATTTATCAAGTGAACACTGAAACAAAAGAAATAACTCAAATTACAAATAACAAATCATTTGATTTCATGCCAAAATATATATCAGAAAATCAAATATTATTTGTAAGAAAAGATGGCGATTCATTTAGTTTATGGAAGACAAAAGATGGAGTGGAAACTAAGCTTGCTGATTCTTTGAATTTTAGATCAACTTCTTATACAAATACTTGGTACTATGGTCATTATAAAACTGAAAATGTTATAGACGTATATAAAAAGTAAATATTTCATATATATGTTGCAAAAATAATACTTCATCATAATTCTAAAAATATTACAAGAATTTTGGCCGTAATTGTGAATTGTGAAATGTACATTGTGAATTGCAATATATAAGTTCAATATGATAAAATACTCAATTGTACATAAATTGAGTATTTTATTATTTTAGTAGTTACTATTATTTCTATATCTAATTGGAAATGAATTAGTATAAGCCAAGATAGAATATAGTACTTTGAAGACTAACGGTTATAGAGTATTATTACTATTATTGCAGTGTTCATAAATGGAATGGTAATATAATTTGAGTATATTGAAATACAATGTTTAATTAGATATAATATTAATAAGAAACCAATGTAAATGATAGAAGATAAGGTAAGGTTAATAAGATGAACAAAACTTTAAAGGAATTAAATCTTGAAGATGACTTCCTTTTTGCAAAGGTTATGAGTGATAAAGCAATTTGTAAAGAATTATTAGAGAAAATTTTAGAAATTGAAATAGAAAAAGTTGAAATAGTTGAAGAACAGAAAACCATAGATTTATTACTTGAAAGTAAGGGAATCCGTTTAGATGTTTATGTTAAAGACGAAAATAATACAATCTACAATGTTGAAATGCAGAGAGGAAAGCATAAGAATTTGCCTAAAAGGCTAAGATATTATCAAGGAAGCATAGATTTAGACTTAATAAGCAAAGGCGAGGATTACAGAAAACTTACCAAAAGCTATATTATATTTGTCTGTACATTTGATTTATTCAATAAAGGTCGCCATAAATATACTTTTCAAAATTTATGTTTAGAAGACAATAGTATAATGTTAAATGATGAAGCTCAGAAAATAGTATTAAATACAAAGGGAATTATGAATGATTTAAGTGAAGAATTATTAGAATTCCTTGAATATGTAGAAGAATCAACAGATGGAATAGCAAAGAGAGCTAAAGGGAATCTTGTTAAAAGTATACATAAAAGAGTGCTGGAAGTTAAAAATGATATTTCGGTGGAGGTGCACTTCTTGAAAAAGTGCGAAGCGCAATCAAGATCTTATATGACTTTATTGGAAAGAGATAGAGAAAAAATTGAAGAAGGAAGAGAAGAAGGAAGAGAAGAAGCAATTAAACAATTGATATTAAAACAATATAGCAAAGGACTTTCTGTAGAGTATATTGCGGATATAAATGAAATAGATATTGAATATGTAAGAGATATAGTGAAAAATAATACATCTAAAGTTAATAATTAAAAAACTTTATGTAAAATTTGCTGATGGATTAATTTCCATCAGTATTATTTTTACTTATAATAGGTTAAATATAGGGATAAAACTATTTTACATAAAATGTACAAATTAAATTGCAATATATATAAGTTCAATATGATAAAATACTCAATTGTATATAAATTGAGTATTTTATTATTTTAGTGATATAATTCTAAAGAGGTGATAATTTTGGCTGAATCATATTTTTTTAATGAATTAAAGAAAATTGAAAGTATCGTTTGTATTGCTGAATTTGGGAGCTATAGAACAGAGTATTGGAACAAAGATAGAAGTGACATAGACTTAGCTGTTGTAGTAAAACCAAAAGTTTCATTTATGGACACCTTAGACATTGAAGATAAAATCATAGAATTATCAAAGCAATATTATAACTACGATAATATACATTTGACATTTGTTTTATTTAAAGATTTTGGAAGTAAGTATGCAAGATTTGCAGTAGATAGTAATAATAAATATATTATTGATGAAGAATTATGGTATGATTTTCAGCATTATGTCTTAAAATATGCGAGGAACAATGCAAACTTTGAAAAAGTATTAAAAATAGATGAGCAATATAGTTATTTTGGAGGAATTACAGATGAGTCCTTACTTTAGATATAAAAAAGAAAAATTTTTAGAAAAATATAAAGCTGCCTATGATAATTTAGAAAATTTAAAGGAAGCTATAAATGAATATAAGAAATCCAATAACAAAATAATAAAAAGGGCTGTTATAGCTTATTTTCAAGATTTTGCGGAATATATAATTGACATGTGTGAGAGCTATATAATCATAAATGATGGGAAAATAAGTAGTTCAGCTTCGGCATTAAAGCTTATTGAAGAAGCTTCTGAAATTGGATTTTTTGATGAGACATTAAAAAAATATTTATCAGTAGTAGTTAAGTTGAGAAATAGATATACTCATGATTATTATATTAGAGAAACAAGTGAAAATGAAATAGAAAAGTTTTGTTTGGAAAAATTAGCATATTTTGAATTGTTTTTAGAGGAAAGCAAGGACAATGTTATATTAAAATATAGAGATAAAAAATAATATTTTTAGAAATCCACAACCAAATTCTCTAGAAACCGAAACAATGAGTACCTGCTCTTTCGGTTAGTATCACATAAGTATGCATATAACAAATCAAATGAATGGATGAAGAGCAACATGGAAAACAAGAATTATTTATACAATAATTATATAAATATGGCGAGAAATTTAAGGTCGGAAAATAACTTATTAAAAGCCCTTTCTTTTTATCAAAAGGCATATGCCTTAAATATAGGAAAAGAAGATATAGAATTACTAATGGATATGGCATTAATTTATGATGAAATTGGGTTATCTGGTGATGCAGAGAAAAAGTATAGAGAAGTAATTGAATTAGATGAGGATGATGCTAGAGCATATTATGGCTTGGCAATAATATATGATGAAAATGATGAATTAGAAAAGGCTAAAAAATATTACGAGAAGGCTATAGAAAAAAATCCTAATTATGATAAAGCATATTTCTTTTTAGCAAATATATATGATGAATCAGGTGAAAAGGATAAGGCCATAAGTAACTATAAAAAGGTTATTGAGATAAATCCTAATTATATGTGGGCATATGCAAATTTAGCTTGTATTTTAGAAGAAAACAATGAAAATATTGATGCACTGAATTATATAAATAAGGCTTTAGAAATTGAGGATAGGCATTACAAGATATTATTTAATAAAGCAGTAATTTTAAATAAGTTAAATAAGATAGAAGAGAGCAAAGAATATTATTACAAGTCTATTGAAGCAAATCCAAATTATCCGTATAGTTTTTTAAATTTATCCGTAGCATATAGAGAAGAAGGTAATTTTGAAAAAGCTATTGAAGTAATAAGCGAGGGAATAGAAGAAAATGATGATGAAGGTTTTTTATATTATAATAGAGCTTGTTATTATGTAAATATAAATGAAAATCTAAAAGCATTAAGAGATGTAGAAAAAAGTATAGAATTAAATGAATTCTTTTTGGAATATATGAAGAAAGACAAAGAATTAGATCCAATAAGAATACTTGAAGAATACAAGAATCTTTGTATAGATATCCAAATTTAAAATTATAGTTATGTGTGGTAAAACCGAAATTAGATACAAATTTGTTCCAGCGGACTAATGAAATTTTCGCTGGATAGTTCTAAGTGGAAGGTTGAACCCATTTCTGCATGCTCCAAAAACAAGTTTAGGACAAGCAGAAAATGGAACAACCTTCAACTAAGAACCATCACGACTCAATTTCAAATGCCGCTTTCACAAACATGTATCTAATTTCTAGTATAATTCACAAAGATTAAAGTATAAGTATATCTTTTGGTTTGGGTATCTATAGATATCACAATCATAAACTATACTTAAACTATGAAATATATTCCAATTAGAAATGAGTAATATACTTTTGTGGAATGTTTCATTGGTAATTTTGATGGATGTGATTCTTTGGCTATAAGTTGTTCCAAATGTGCTAGTTCAAAAAGTGAGAATCGAAAAGTGATGCTCCAAATTTTATATTTGGTTCGCAGAACTTTCCCTGTGGGCATTTCACATTTCGTTATTCGAACTTTCTCTGTGAGCGCTTGTTCTTTGAAGCTAGCACTTTGGGTGCAACTTTATAGCATTAGAATCACCTATCAGAATTACCTAGAAACTGGAACAAAAGTATGTTATTCATTTCGGCGAGTTATATGCATAAGTTCATGTCTTAGTTTGGATACCTATATACAGTACTAGAAACAATAGAACGACTGTCCTTCCAGTAGCGGCGTGTATCCTCATTAATATAATCTATTTTTTAGGAATAAAATATTTAAAATAACAAAAGATAAACTTAAAGAATACTTTTTGTAAATAAGGTAGATTTGTTATAATATGGAGGAACAATAATGCGTAAAATAATAATCCGTTTGATAACGTTTGCAGTATTCATAACAGTATTCACAAGTAATTTAGCATATGCACAAATTCCGAGTGTACCTCAGCCTTATGGTCCTAAAATATCTAATTTACAGAATAAGGAAGATATTATTAACAGCTTAAATCAAATTAAAGTTATACGGGCAAATTTAACTGTATATAATATAAAACCAGATACACCAGTTGATGACTTGAAGAAGTTTGATGTTGAGATACAGCGTTACATTGAGCAGCTTAGAATTATTAGGACTAATTTGGTAAATCATGCTGATAAATATTCAAATTCAATTTCTGACGTGTTTTTTGCAGAACAAATTGTAATTATAGCTACTTGCTATATTGTAAGTTTAAAGCACCAACAACTCTTAGTAAGAGCAATAGAAAACAATGTGCCAGAAGCTTCAACATTATTTTATTCAACATATATGATACCAATATATTATTACCTTACATTAGGTGATGAACAAATAGCTTATACTCAAACATATACAGTAATCTCTTAATAAATTTAAATTCATGAAACGAATTAAGCAAAACAACATTTTTACATATACAGTAATCTCTTAATAAATTTAAATATATATTGCAACTCACAATGCACAATTTACAATGCACAGCTCACAATGCATAATTACGGCTAAAATTCTTTCGATATGTTTAGAATTATGGTGTAGAATTATTTTATGACATATATATGTTATGATGAGAAAAAAATTAAGAGCTTTGGAATAGATAGCATTATATAAGAAGAGATTTTGTTGAAATAATGGAAAATAAAATAAAAAGCAAAAGAAGCCAAGTTTTAAATATTAGAGCTTGGCTTCTTTTTTTATAACTTAATGTAATTAATTTGCATACTTAATAGTAGATAAGTCTGATGCATGTTCATATTCTATTGTTTCATTATTATATAGGAATTTTACACCATCAATCCATTCACCTTTAGATTTGTTATTTGATTGAAGAAAATTTTCAATCAAAGTATTAGCTGTAACTGAACCACCAGTTGATCCTTGGAATTTTGGAACCCATTTTTTATTATTTGAGTCAGTCAAGTTTATAGTGGCAACTTTTTTACCGTTAACAGTATTTATAGATTTAACTTCAATTGGTAAACTATCAAATTTCTTCTCTGATACAGCTTTTGCTAATTCTTTTAGCTTGTCCTGTAGAACGGAATTTTCATTTACTTCAATAGTACCTGATTCATTTGGTTCTAAAGAGTTATCATCTATACTATATATAGAAAGTTTTACCTTATTTACTTTTTTTGCATCGTTGGTAGTTTCATTAGCTTTTTTACTATCAGCATTAGAAGAGCCATTGTCGTCTTTGTTTTGCTCTACAGTAGTAGTGTTATTATCACTAGGCTTAGGGGAATCACTAGGCTTTGTGCTACAAGAAACCATTACAGTACTTAACATTAAAACTGTAGCTATAATTAACTTTCTAGTCATGATATGTACACCTCCTATGTTTAAAAATTAATATTATAGATAATATTAACTGATTTAATTAATTATATCATAGGAAATTGCTAATTAAAAGCGCACTCTCAACTGGAAAAAATTGAAAAAAATTTGACAATGTATTTTGAGTATAGTATATTTTGATTATCAAACTATTTGATTTTAAAACTTTTCGCACCATTTATTTTTTATATAAAATAATTATTTATGTTGCAATTGAGTTTCTACATTAATTATCTTAATTGAGCAGTTGGCTTACTAGAATTTTAAATGTAAGTTTATTATTGTAACATATGTATTTAATAGTTTTTGTTATAAAGAAAATTAAGGTATCTTAAAGATAAGACATATTAAGAAAATATAAAGTAAATATGTTTGTCTATATATTTGTCTCAAGTAAGGTAAAACTTTTCATGTGGTATTTTACATTCCATATGAATTAGGCGGAGTCAGTCTTAGGACAAAATATCATCGCGTCTTTTACTTATTATTTTATTTATATGTCTAATTGGTCAATAGATTGTTTATTTGGTATGATATTTAAAATTTTCATTACCAAATTTTTCATTTTATAAACACTGAATATAATTTTTGTTAGAAGATATTTTTGGATGCCAAAATGGAGAGTGCAGATAAATGGATAAATCAACAAAACTGATTAACGAGCTTTTGGTGCAGTTATTTAATGATGTCTTACAAATTGAGGAGCAAAGTTTAAAGAATGGTGTACTTTCAGATCTTTCAATAACAGAAATTCATACTATAGAATCCATTGGTATGTACAGTGAAAGAACAATGTCAGAGGTAGCGCAGAAATTAAAAATTACAGTAAGTACTTTAACAACTGCTATCAATAAATTAATTAAAAAAGGATATGTAGAAAGAAACAGGATAGAAACAGACAGAAGAGTTGTCCTTATTAAATTAACTAGAAAAGGAAAGTTAGCATTCAGAATCCATCAGAGATTTCATGGAGAAATGATAAATAATGCAATAGAAGGATTAACGTTAGAAGAAGAAGAAGTTTTAATTTCTTCTTTAAATAAAATAAATAACTTTTTTAAGGAAAAATATGAATTAGTATAATGAAGGAGAAAAATATGAGTAATATTAAAATTGCTGGAATTGGAGCATATCTTCCATCTCTAGTAGTTACTAATGATAGAATAAGTGAATTCGTTGAAACAAGTGATGAATGGATAGTGCAAAGAACAGGTATGAGAGAAAGAAGAATCTCAGAAGGAGAAAATACATCTGATATCTCAACAAAAGCAGCTAAACTTGCGCTTGAAAGAGCTGGTATTGATGCAAAAGATTTAGAACTTATTATTGTTGCTACAATTAGTCCAGATATGTTTATACCATCAGTTGCATGTCTAGTTCAAAGTAATTTAGATGCAAGCAAGGCAGCTTGTTTTGATATAAGTGTTGCATGTTCAGGATTTGTATACGGCTTGGAGACAGCTAAAGCTTTAATGATGTCTATGAACTATAAAAATGCATTAGTAGTTGGAGCTGAAGTTCTTTCAAAAGTAACAGATTGGACAGACAGAAGCACTTGTATTTTATTTGGAGATGGTGCTGGTGCTGCTGTACTTAAGAGGGATGAAGCACCAGGAATAATTAAATCATATTTAAGAGCGGATGGGAAAAAGGGGGAAGCACTTACTATAGGTGCTACTGATTTTGATACTCCTTTTTCAAAAGAAAAAAAATTAGCTAAAAGAACTATCGATATGAATGGTAGAGAAATACTTAGATTTGCAGTATCTGCAATAGAAGAAGCCGTTACTGAAGTTATGAAAGATACTAATGTCTCATTTGATGATATTAAATATATAGTACCTCACCAAGCAAATTATAGAATTATAAAATTAGCAGCAGAAAAATTAAAATTAAGCGAAGATAAGTTTTATTTAAACTTAGAAAAGGTAGGAAATACATCAGCTGCAACAGTGCCTATAGCTTTAAATGAAATGTATGAAAAAGGCTTACTAAATAAAGGTGATAAAATTATTCTTGTCGCATTTGGTGGTGGGTTAACTTATGCAGCAACATTACTTGAGTGGTAATTAAAAATAATAGTTAAATAAGCTTTTATTATTTAACTTTAAAATATATTTATCTATAAAAATGGAATGGGTATGGAAATAAATATCATGTCATTTGAGATTAGAAATAATACAAGATGCAATTTAATACTTATAAAAAAACCAATGTATAAACGTTGGAGAATATGAACTTATTTTTAACTTTTTAGTAATCTCATTGATAAAAATATGCTATAATAGTAAAATTACTTATCATAATAGGCAAAATGGCTATTATACATAGATAAGATTAAAATACAGGAAGTTCCATTATTATAGTAAGAGATAGTACATTAAGCGATATTTTGTGATTGGTAATGGTAGGAGGAATATGTTGTGGAAAAAAATAGAGTATGTGACCTGTTAAAAATAGAATATCCTATATTTCAAGGTGCTATGGCAAGAATTGCAGATGCATCTTTAGCTTCAGCGGTAAGTGAGGCTGGTGGACTTGGAATAATAACTGGGGCAGCGCCAACTGAATGGGTAAGGGAACAGATAAAGAAAACAAAGGAATTAACTAATAAGCCATTCGGTGTAAATATAATGTTAATGGCAGAAAATGCTGAGGAAATAGCAGAATTGGTATGTGAAGAAGGCGTGTCTGTTGTTACAACTGGTGCAGGAAGCCCAGGAAAGTATATGGAAAAGTGGAAAGCTCATGGAATAAAGGTTATACCAGTAGTAGCTTCTGTAGCATTAGCTAAGAGAATGGAAAAGTCAGGAGCTGATGCAATTATTGCAGAAGGTACTGAATCAGGTGGGCATGTAGGTCAGTTAACAACTATGACATTAGTACCACAAGTTGTTGATGCTGTAAGCGTACCAGTTATAGCAGCTGGAGGAATAGGTGATGGTAGAGGAGTAGCTGCATCATTTATGCTAGGCGCTGAAGGAATTCAAGTTGGAACAAGATTCTTAGTGGCAAAAGAATGTACAATACATCAAAATTATAAAGATAAAGTATTAAAAGCCAATGATATAGATACAGAAGTGACAGGAAGACCAACAGGTCACCCAGTTAGAGTTCTAAGAAATAAGCTTGCAAGAACTTATCTTAAGTTAGAGAAAGAAGGAGCATCTGCTGAAGAGTTAGAAAAGCTTGGAGTTGGTGCGCTTAAAAAGGCTGTTGTAGACGGTGATGTGGATAATGGATCACTTATGTCAGGTCAAATAGCAGGACTTATTTGCAAGGAACAATCATGTAAGGAAATGATTGAGGAATTATTTACAGAAGCAAATGAAATATTTAAGCGTTTTGGAGGGAATCATGAATAGTAGTAAAACTGCATTTCTTTTTCCAGGCCAAGGAGTTCAAACTATTGGAATGGCAAAAGAACTTTGCGAGAATATACCAGAATGTAAAGAAATATTAGATCGTAGTGAAGAAATTTTAAATATGCCTATCAAGAAAATGATGTTCGAAGGGCCAGAAGAAATTTTAACAGCAACAGAAAATGCACAACCAACAATCCTTGTTGCATCACTTATAGCGTTAAAAGCATTAGAGATAAATGGTATTGAAGCAGATTATGCAGCAGGCCTTAGCTTAGGAGAATATGCAGCGCTAATATACGGGGGAGCACTTTCTTTAGAAGAGGGATTACTTCTCATAAAAGAAAGAGGAAGAATAATGGGTAGTGCGCTACCAGAAGGCCTTGGAAAAATGGCTGCTGTGTTAAAATTAAATGATGAAAAGATACAAGAGTTATTAACTAGAGCAGGTGAATTTGGAATAGTTGAAGGGGCTAACTTTAACTGCCCAGGTCAAGTAGTTATTTCAGGAGAAAACAAAGCAATAGATGAAGCTGTAAAAATTGCAAAAGAATTAGGAGGCCTTGGAATTCCGCTAAAGGTTAGTGGACCATTTCATAGTTCCCTTCTTGAGCCTGCAAGTGAAGAATTCTTTAATACTATAAAAAATGTTGATATTAAAGAACTTAATAAAGTAGTTTATTCAAATGTTAAAGGGCTTCCTTATGAAAAAGAAGATGATGTTAAAGAATTATTAAAGAGACATATAAGAACATCAGTCCTTTTTGAAAAGACTATAAATCATATGATAGATAGCGGCGTAGATACATTTATAGAAGTAGGTCCTGGAAAAGCACTTAGAGGATTTGTTAAGAAAATAAATAAGAGTGCAAGTCTTTTAAATGTTGAGGATATGGATTCATTGAAAAATACAATTGATAAAATTAAAAGCAATCTTTAATATATAAATATATATTTATTAAAGGCAAGTCTCTACATTTTTATCTTAACTGACACTTGGTTTACTAAGATTTTTAAATGTAGGCTTGTTATTGTAAAATATAGAAATAGTTATTTAGAATGAGTAGATAGATTATAAATAATTATTAGCAGCTCAGTTATAGGTTAATTGTTTATAACAATAGGAGGTAATTTAATATATGCTAAAAGGAAAATGTGCGATTGTTACAGGCGCATCAAGAGGAATTGGAAAGGCAATAGCTTTAAAGCTTGCATCTCTTGGAGCTAATATAGTTTTAAATTATAGAAGTAATGAAAAAGAAGCATTAGAAGTTGAAAATGAAATAAAAGGCATGGGTGTAGAAACTTTATGCGTAAAAGGTGATATATCTAAGTCAGAAGAAGTTGATAATCTTATCAATTCTGCCAAAGAAAAATTTGGTACTATAGATATAATGGTAAATAATGCAGGAATCACAAAAGATGCATTAATAATCAGAATGAAAGAAGAAGATTTTGATAATGTTATTGATGTTAATCTAAAAGGTGTATTTAACTGCTTAAAAGCTATCACTCCAATTATGATGAAACAAAAACATGGAAAGATAATAAATCTTTCATCAGTAGTTGGAATTACTGGAAATGCAGGTCAAGTAAATTATTCTGCGTCTAAAGCAGGAGTAATTGGAATGACAAAATCATTAGCTAGAGAAGTTGGTTCAAGAGGAATCACTGTAAATGCAGTAGCACCAGGATATATCGAAACAGATATGACAGAAGCTCTAGCAGATAAATACAAAGAAGAGATGAAGAAGACTATACCGCTTAAGAGATTAGGAAAAGCAAGTGATGTAGCAAATGTTGTAGCTTTCCTTGCAAGTGAAAGTGCAGATTATGTTACAGGGCAAGTTATCCAGGTTGACGGTGGAATGTTAATGTAATGGAGGAAGTTTTATTTATGGAAAGAAGAGTAGTAATTACGGGGATGGGAGCTCTGACTCCGATAGGAAATGATGTAAGTACGTTTTGGGATAATGCAAAAAGCGGAAAGCTAGGAATAGATTATATAACTTTAGTTGATAAAGATTTAGTAGATGTAAAAATAGCAGCAGAAGTTAAGGGCTTTGATCCAGATACTTTAATAGGAAAGAAAGAAGCAAAGAGATTAGATAGATTCGCACAATTTGCTTTGGTTGCATCTGATGAAGCAATAAAGAATTCAGGAATAGATTTAGAAAAAGAAAATCTAGAAAGATTTGGAGTAATGCTTGGATCTGGTATAGGTGGATTTGAAACTATTGAAACTGAATGTACTAAAATTGCAACTGGAAAATCTAAGAGAGTATCTCCATTTTTCGTTCCTATGACAATAATAAATTTAGGTGCAGGAAA